>NZ_JAEHNT010000036.1:0-207 GCF_016742815.1 Lactobacillus sp. A27 | reverse complement strand
AGAACTTACTCCGATAGAATATCGGAATAAGTCCTTAGTCGCATAATATCAATAAAGTGTCCGAAAAATGCGGGTCACTACAAGCTATTATCAAATAGCTTAATGCTTTTTCTAAATTATATTGGCTCTATGATAAATCCTGTTGATAGATTTCTATGATATTCTATCAATGGGATTTTTTGGTAGAAAAAAAGAGGCATAAGCCTC
>NZ_JAEHNT010000035.1:0-53853 GCF_016742815.1 Lactobacillus sp. A27 | reverse complement strand
GAAAAAAACGATCAAAACCTCAAATTTGAGAATTTTGATCGTTCTTTTTATGGCCTAGGATTTAGTTTTTTCCCAGACACTTTTAGTTAATCTAAATTTTCTAAATACTTTTCTATTGCATCTGGACTATTCTCTAATCTGCTTGAAACTACTAATTCTCTAATTTGATTAAGAGTATGTCCTAATTGAGCACCAGGACGCATCCCATGCTTAATCAAAAAGCGTCCATCTATTGCAAGCTCAGCTGGCTTTTTAATCGGCAAAGCCATATAACGATCAACCAACGCTTCCGAAGCAACAGGCTGTCCCAAAATATGAGCCACATCGATAGTATTAATTATTGTCCTTTCACCTGCTTGGAATAATTCATAATCATTCGGAGTATAATCAGAAATAAGGTCAAAGAATTTAATAATACGTCCTACCTGTTCAGTCATAGCATTAGAATTTTTCCAATCTCGCATAAATCGACTGATTTCTTCATTAGGAAGCTTAAGTAGAATAATAATCAATGACCACAAACTTGTTTCAAGAGTTGGACTAAACTGCAAACGTGGATAAATTTGCAGTAATTCTTTTTTTCCTGCAAAGTCAGGAACATCTTCACTTAATTGCGTATCAAGGAAAATCTGAAAAGCTTGTCTTGAATGAGGACCCAATCCCATCTTTACAAATTCATCCCGAATTCGTTCTACCGAAATTTTCTTTAAAAGTTCATGATTATCCTTAATTGCTTGTCCAGTCTTTTCTTCCAAATTAAATTTTAATTGACTGGTAAAACGAACTGCCCGCATCATTCTTAATGCATCTTCATGAAATCTCTTTTCAGGATCACCAACCGCACGAATAATATGATTTTTTAAATCTTCTATACCATTAAACAGGTCAACAATTTGCCCATGAAGATCCATTGCTAGTGCGTTAATTGTAAAATCTCTGCGCTTTAAATCTTCATCAAGGTTTTGTACAAATGTAACATGATCTGGTCTTCTAAAATCTTGATAACCAGATTCAGTTCTAAAAGTGGTAATTTCATAGCTTTCACCGCCATACAAAACGGTTACCGTACCATGCCTAATTCCTGTATCAATCGACTTTTCAAAAAGCTCTTTAACTTCTTCAGGATAGGCACTAGTAGTAATATCTACATCATGAACATGTCTATCAAGTAAAAGGTCTCTCACTGAACCACCGACAAAATATGCTTCAAAGCCGGCATCTTCTAAAATCTGTAAAACCGGCATTGCTTTAATAAATACTTCTGGTAATTTATCTACTTTAATCATTAGCAAAATCTCAATTCTTAATTTCTTTATTTATAACTTTTCACTTTTAGTTTGTTAGAATGAAGGGAAAGATATAAAGGAGGTAATCATTATGCTTAAAATCAATAAATCTACCGCAATTGATATCTTTATGATTGCATTAGGATGTGCCATCTATGGACTAAGCTTGGAAATCATTTCAGTTCCCAATGAATTAGCCGACGGTGGAATAAGTGGTATTTCACTTATCTTACGCCATTTTTGGAATATTAATATGGGACTTTCCACCCTAGTACTTAATATTCCATTAATCATATTAGGTTATCGTTTTATGGGCAAACGCTTATTAACCTATACAATCTGGGGAACGCTCTGCCTTTCCTTTTTTCTTTGGTTTTGGCGTTCAGTACCTATTATAAAACAATTAGATTTAGAACACGACCTCTTCCTTTCTGCAATTTCAGCAGGTGTACTCTCAGGTATAGGTTTAGGGCTGGTTTTCAGATATAACGGTACCTCTGGCGGGACTGATATAATTGCTCGAATTTGTCAAATCAAATTTGGCATTTCATCTGGCAAAATGCTGCTATTCTGTGATGCTGTAGTTTTATTTGCATCCTTGTCCTATCTAGATCTCAAGCATATGATGTATACTTTGCTTGCTTCTTTTGTCTTATCACGCGTAATGGATACTGTACAACAAGGTGCTTATAGTGCACGTGGTTTATTAATTATTTCTAATAAGTATGAACAAATTGGTAAAATGATTGATTTAAAACTTGATCGTGGTTTTACTTACTTTAAAGCTCTAGGTGGTTATAAACAAGATGATAAACGAGTAATCTACGTAGTCGTGTCTCCTAGAGAAATAGCGACTATTAAACAACTAATTAGGCAGGAAGATCCTAATGCATTTGTGTCAATTATTGAAGTTCACGAAGCGTTAGGTGAAGGATTTACATATAAGCAAAAACGGCATCACTTATTAATCCGTAAATAAAAAGCGTCCGAGAAAAGCAATTTTCTCAGACGTTTATTTTTTACAAATTATTGTACAAATCTTGCATTTCCATATCTTCGGGTACTAATTCAAGATATTTTTGCAATAACTGTTTAGTAATATCAGGATTGTTTTGAACACTAAAGAACATAATCATTTGATGCAAGAAATCTGGATTCTCTTTAAAATCCGGATAAGCCAATAAAAATTCACTTTGTGCTTTTTCTGTATCATCTAGACGTTCATATGACAAAGCCATATTCCAGTGAGCTTGAGCATCAATGTTCTCATTATCAAAGTCTTTGAATAAGGCAATATTTTGCTTATTCTGGTGTCGATGCAAATATAGGTTAGATAGTTGCATCCGTAATTCACTGTTGTCAGGCGCCTGTTTAAGCCCCTTCTCGAGCAAATCTGCCGCAGTGTCCAACTGATTCAAATTTGCGGCTGCACGCGCTCCCATTGAATAAAGAGTTTCATCTAATTCATTATAGGCTAATCCTGCTTGTACGCTGCGCAATACTTGCTCGTTATCATGCTTATGTTCATAAGCTTGAGCAAGTAAAGGATAAGCATTGACATAATCAGGACTTTGATCTATTACTTCGTCTAATAGCTTAATAGCCTGATCATCATCACCAACAGCTAGCATTACTAGCCCAGCTTCATACTTGCTATCAATATCTAGCAGGCTACTGCTGTGCTCTCTAATAATTTTTGCGGCTGCTTCGTAATTGCCTAATTTTGCGTTAGTAGCAATTAATCTTTGATTTAGGTTAACTTCACCAAAAGTTTTCTGGCGCTGAATTAAATCTTGGTATAAAGATAAGGCTTGTTCATAGTTTCCACTTAAATAGTCAAGTTCAGCTAATCCAAATTTAATTGCATCCTCTTCTGGAGCAAGTTTAAGAGCTTGAAGCAATTTATCTTTAGCTGTCTCAATTAAGCCGCTTGTTTGGTAGTAATCTGCTTGTACAAGTAAACTATCCAGATAGGCTGAAGACTCTTTAGAAACGCCATACAGAAGCGAGAGGCCATCATCTTCATCTCCATCATTAAGCATAATTTCTGCCAAATAGACTTTAAATAAGTCTTCCTGAGGAAATTTTGCAATTAAAGCGCGATAAACTTCTTTAGCTAAATCTGTAAATCCTAAATCGGTCAGATTTTCCGCTAAAGAAGATAAAATTTCAGGGTCATCTTTATCTAATGCTTCTTTTAAAAGATGTTTGCTTTGCGAAAAATCATGGTTTTGAATTGAATCAAGTAATTGTTCTGAATAACTCATTATTTTGCCTCCAGTCAGACTTTAATTGTACTAAAAAAAGACGCTGGAACAAAGTCCAACGTCTTTTTAAACTAAGGTTAAGTATCTTACTTAACAGCTTCTTTAAGAGCCTTACCTGGCTTAAATGCAGGTACTTCACTAGCTGGGATTTCGATTTCATCACCAGTTTGTGGGTTACGACCCTTACGTGCTGCACGGTGACGTACTTCAAAAGTACCAAAACCGATTAATTGTACCTTTTCACCCTTAGCAAGGTTGTCTTGAATTGAGCCAAAGATAGCATCAACAGCAGCAGCAACTTCCTTCTTGGTTAACTTAGTCTTTGAAGCAACTTCAGAAACTAATTCAGCTTTATTTGCCATAAATATTTCACCTCCTGAATTTGAACCCGAAGTTCAAAGTTTTTTCTTTGTTTTGAAAAAACAAGGAATAATGATCTAGATCTAGACTAATCATTGTTTCCTAGAAACCAAAATATCACAAAACCCCTGTTACAACAAGAATTTTTACAAAATATTGGTGTTTTTTTCATTATTTTCTCTTACGTGGAAGAATTTTGATCGGAGTTCCAGCAAAATCAAAGTTTTGTCGCAATTGATTAATCAAAAATCGTTCGTAAGAAAAGTGCATTAATTCTGGATCATTGACAAAAACAACAAAAGTTGGTGGATTGGTACTTACCTGTGTCATATAGTAAACGCGCAATCTCTTTCCCTTAACCATTGGTGTTGGAACTAACTTACTTGCTTCAAGCAATAAATCATTCAACACGCTTGATTGAATACGTTGATTTTGATTGTCATAAACTTCTTTAACCATTGATGGAATTTGATCAAGACGTTGACCAGTTTTAGCTGAAACAAACAAAATTGGAGCATAATCCAAATATTGAAATTCAGCTCTAATCTCGCGTTCAAATTCTTTAGCACTAGTACTATTTTTCTTTGGTAAATCCCACTTGTTTACAACAATGATAATTCCGCGCCCTGCTTCATGGGCATATCCGGCCACGTGCTTGTCTTGTTCTCTAATGCCTGTACTTGCATCAAGAACAAGTAAAACCACGTCTGAGCGTTCAATAGCAGCCATAGCTCGCAAGACAGAGTACTTCTCGGTTTTTTCGTAGACTTTTCCACGTCTTCTAATACCAGCAGTATCTACAACTTTAAATTTAATTCCGTCTTTAGTAAATGGCGTATCAACTGCATCACGAGTAGTACCTTCTTCATTTGCAACAATTACTCGATCTTCACCCAATAATTTATTAACAATTGAAGATTTACCTACATTTGGTCGTCCAATTACGCTAAATGAAATGACGTCATCAGCTTCGCTATCTTTTTCTGCTGGAAAATCATTAACTATTTCATCTAGCAAATCACCGATTCCCGTACCATGACTACTAGAGACAGGAATTGGATCACCTAATCCTAAACTATAAAAATCATAAATATCATTTCTTTGCTCAGGATTATCTGCCTTATTAACCGCTAAAATTACCGGTTTTTTAGTGCGATAAAGAAGATGTGCAATTCTTTCATCAAGATCAGTCACATGATTTACTACATTAGTTAACATCACGATGACATCTGCTTCTTCAATTGCAATCTCAGCCTGTGCACGGATCTCTTCTTCGATTTTTCCGCCTTTCCAGGTAATACCACCTGTATCGATCAAATCAAATTTATGGCCCATCCATTCAGCTTGAGCATAATTACGATCACGAGTAACACCGGGTTTATCTTCTACGATTGCTAAGCGTTGATTGATTATTCTATTAAAAAGTGTAGATTTACCTACATTTGGTTGTCCAACGATTGCAACAACTGGTAAAGCCATATGCCCCTCCTTTAAAAATATAAAAATAAAAAAGCCGACACAGAGTCGGCTTTTTTAACAGAAATGACTACTTACGGTCCTTTAATTGGTCACCAATGATGTCACCTAATGCAAAGCCGTTATCGTTGTCACCCATGTACTTCTTGTTAACTGAGTTTTCGTTACGTGAACGATGTGGACGAGAACTGTGGTTATCTGATGAAGAAGCGTTTGAGTCAGCAGCCTTGATTGAAAGTGAAATTCTTCTGTCACTTGGGTCAATGTTCAAAACCTTAACCTTAACAGTTTGACCAACCTTCAAAACATCGCTTGGCTTGTCAACGTGCTTGTTTGAAATTTCTGAAACGTGTACTAAACCTTGAATACCGTCAGTAACTTCAACAAATGCACCAAAGTTAGTTAATGACTTAACTTCGCCTTCAAAAATATCGCCTTCGTTTAAGTCAGCTGTAGCTTGTTCAAATGGTGAAGGTTCAGTTTGCTTAATAGACAGGGAAATACGATGTCTGTCATTGTCAATACCAATGACCTTAACCTTAACATCTTGACCAGCCTTCAAAACATCACTTGGCTTATCAACATGCTTGTAAGAAATTTCTGAAATGTGAACTAAACCGTCAACACCACCGACATCGATAAATGCACCGAAGTTAGTTAAGCGTGAAACCTTACCTTCGATAACGTCACCAACAACTAATTGTGATGCAACCTTATCAAATGCTTCTTCACGTTCTTCTTCAACTAAATCCTTGTGTGAAAGAATCAAACGGTTCTTGTTAGGATCAATTTCAGTAATCTTAAGCTTCATAGTCTTACCAATGTATGGCTTAAGATCTGAAACGTAACGGTTTGAAATTAATGAAGCTGGCAAGAAACCACGTGTACCAACATCTACAAGTAAACCACCACGAACTGATGAAGTTACAGTACCTTCGATAGCATTTCCTTCTTCGAAGTCCTTTTGTAACTTGTCGTAAGCTTCTCTTTCCTTCAAGCGGGTAACTGAGAAGAAGAATTCACCATTTTCCTTATCGCCACCGGCTCTTCTTAATACCAAGGCCTTGAACTTGTCGCCAGGCTTAACTAAATCATGTAAGTCTGCGTTACGATCTGAAGTGTATTCACGACGAGTAATAACGCCTTCAACACCAGCGTTTACAACGCCAACATCGATTTGGCCGTCTTCAACGTCTAATACTTCGACATCGACAATATCTCCGACCTCAACTCCTTGCATTTGCTTTAATGCGTCTAAAAATTGATTACTGTTTTCTGACATATGTACCTCCCAATATCATGTCCCATTTTAAAGGAAAGTTTGATATTTTTCTACTATTTTGTGCTGTTTTTTTAAAAATTTTTTTGACTTTTTTCGATTTCGGCTAAAATTGCGTCTACAACCTGCTCAATTGACATATTTGTAGTATCAATTTCAATTGCATCATCTGCCTTTTTTAATGGTGAAATCTTGCGGTGTGAGTCTTTATAGTCCCTTGCTGCAATATCTTGTTCGATTTCATCCACTGTCTGATTAGATTCAATGCCGCGCTCTTTAAAATCTAAAAGTCGACGCTCAGCACGAGATCTAGCAGAAGCCACTAAGAAGATCTTTACTTCCGCATCTGGTAAAACGGTCGTACCAATATCACGACCATCCATGATTACATCAGTTTTACCTGCCATTTGACGTTGTAAACTAACCATTTTTTCTCGTACTTTAGGCAAGGCAGAAACTTGTGACACATTAGCAGAAATTTCTGGTGTTCTAATTTCTTTAGAAACATCTTTTCCTGCTACATACACCTTTTGCTCACCATGTTCAGATTTCAATTCAATTCCATCTTCATCAATAGCTTGCAAAATTCCTGCTTCATCCCCGTAATCTAGCTTATGATTACGAGCAATAACTGTACATGCACGATACATTGCACCAGTGTCTATATAAACGTAAGACAGCTTTTTAGCAATGATTTTAGCAACCGTGCTTTTACCTGCTGATGCAGGTCCATCTACTGCTACTTGCATTTTAATAAAAAAGAGATCTTACTGCTCGACCTCTTTTACCCTTTCTGAAAGATTATCTCAATTTAAGTGTTTGGCCAACATTGACGTTTGAAGAATCTTTAAGATTATTTAATCTGGCTAATTGATCAACAGTCATGCCATATTTTTCTGCAATATTAGTTAAAGTATCACCATCTTTAACTAAATAAGTCTTAGGTTCAGTCTTTTGAGATGAACTTGAACTAGTCTCAACAGAATTCTTCTTAGCTGAAGATGAAGTCTTTTTAGCTTTACTTGATGATTTAATTGCCTTAGATGACTTTTTAGAAGAAACCTTCTTAACTGTTTGAACTTCTTCAGCTTTTTCAGAATGGCCTGATGACAAACGATGAACAACTGGGATTAATGCAATTAATATAACAATTAAAATCACAATAACTGCAATCCATCTAGCAGATCCACTGGGCTGCTTATCCTGTGAACTTCGCTTTTCAGTTGGCCGTTCATAGTGTTGATATGGCCCTGTTGATTTTTTATCCATCTGTAAATTCCTCCATTCACTTAACGGATTAATTCTAGCATACTTTAATAGTCTTTGAATATGAAAAATCCCATCAACTTAAAAAGTTAATGGGATTTTACTTTAATTCAAATTAAATCTTTTTCGTACAAATGGCTTAATCGTCTTAATAGTTGCCTCAAAAAGCAAATATACAACGACACTGTTAATTACACCTTTTAATAAATTAAATGGCACTATAATCGTAAAAATATAAGCTTGCATAGATGGTAAATGTAATAACTGACCTAGATATACCTTTTCAGTGAAGTGATACAAAGCACCATAACTATTAATCGCAGGTAAATTAGGAACCGCAGTTACTGCATATACTGGAGTCAAAATAAATGCGTTAGTTAAAGACATCACACAGGTCATTGCCAGAATACCAATAATTAATCCACACATTGGTTTAACTATTCCCATCTTAGTTTTTCTATTCTCAACCGTTACATTCTTACTAAAGAAATAAAATGGCAAAGAGAAAGACATCGAAGCAAGAAAAGCTGCAATTTCACCTACTACACTTGGTAAAGCAAAACCAGCAAAAATCAAGCTTAACACCATTCTAATTAATGCAATAATTACACCTGGAACAGCTCCAAAAATAAACATTCCAACTGTAATAATTACATCTGAAAAATCAAACTTTAAAAAGCCTACGCCAGGGATAATTGGAAACTCAAATTTCATTACCACAAAGGCAATACACCCAATTAACGCATACGCAATAATATTAGCTAATCCTGTAGCATTTGCTCTAGATTTACTCATGACTTACTTTCCTTCCTACAAAAAAGGTCTATTGCTCCAGCAACAGACCTTTATAAAGTAAAGTAAGATTTACTTTATTGATCTGTCTTCTTCCATCTAGACTTTAACTATCGGTATCAAAAGATTCAGCCACTTGCGTGGGTCGCGGACTCTAACCGCCGGTCGGGATTTTCACCCTGCCCTGAAGACAATAACCTATATATTTAATTTCTAAGTATAAGTTAATCTAATCTCATTAATTTGTCAACTTCGCGCTTTGACAATTCGCGATATTGTCCAGAAGTAAGAGAATCTAAGGTTAAAAATGCATATTTTTCACGGGATAATTTTTCAACTAAATGTCCTACAGCCTTAAACATACGCTTAACTTGATGATAATGTCCCTCGTGGATAGTCAATTGAACAATTTGAGTATCTTTACGCTTATCTGTTTTAAGAATCTTTACCTTTGCTGGAGCAGCCTTAAAACGATCCAATTTAACCCCTGTAGTTAATGTTTTAATCTCATCAGGAGTTAAAATCCCCTTGATTTTAGCAACATAAACTTTAGATACTTCATTTCTAGGGTGCATTAATAAATTAGCTAACTTACCATCGTTAGTCATTAAAAGCAAACCTGAAGTATCATAATCAAGACGGCCAACTGGATATAAACGATATGGCACATCTTCAAAATAATCAACAACCGTTTTTCTACCCTTATCATCATCTGCAGTAGAAACAACACCACGTGGCTTATAGAAAAGATATGTATGCAAGCTTTCTCTTTCAATTGGTTCATCATCAACCGTAATATTACTGAAAGTTTCAACCTTGGTTCCTAGCTTAGTAACTACCTTACCATCCACTTTCACGCGGCCAGCTACAATCATTTTTTCTGCTTTTCTTCTGGAAGCAATTCCTGCTTCTGCTATTACTTTTTGCAGTCTCTCTACCATTATCTTTCCTCTTTCTGCATTTGCTTATCTGCGGTTCCTTTTGCCTCAAACAAATCTATTTCACCATTACTATCATTATCCGCAAAATCTTCTATTAAAGGCAAATCTGCTAAACTATGATAATTAAAATACTGTAAGAAATAATCCGTAGTTACATACAATTTAGGATGTCCAGGAGCATCTTTTTTGCCATCGGCTTTAATCAAACCGCGCCAAACTAATGTCTGCAATGCTCCAGATGAATTAACCCCACGAATATCATCAATTTCTACCCTAGTAATAGGCTGACGATATGCAACAATTGCCAAAATTTCTAGAGCTGATTGACTTAAGTTTTTTGTTAAATCTTTTTGAAAATATTTTTCAATAATCTTGGCTGTTTGCGGACTAGTAGTCAACTTGTATGTATGAGCAATATGAATTAATTGCAAGCCAGAATCTGAATTCTTCGTTAGCTTTCGTTGCAAATTCTCGGCAACCTTATCTAAAGTTTCACCATCAATCTCTAGCATTTCAATTAAATTTTGCTCTTCTAATCCATTATCACCAGCCGCATATAAAAGTGCTTCTAAATTTGCCTCTTTACTTGCCATTTACATCAATTCTTTCTAAATTTAAATCACCAAATTCTCTTGCTTGTAAAATTCGAATTTCGTGTTTTTTGCTCAATTCAAGCATTGCTAAAAACAAACCAATCACATCAGAAATACTATGCATTTGATCAGTACAACTAAAAAAGCTGACTTGTCGTTTTTTTGCCAAACGCTGATGCAAATAATCAATCATTTCGTTAATTGGAGTCTCAGCCACTTTAATTGAAGCAGTATCCGGTTGACGCATCTTTAATCTGCGGAGAACCATGGAAAAAGTTGTTGCCAGTTCATTTGAAGTAATTTGTCCTTTAGGCAATGGTTGAACCTTAACAGAAGTTGAAACACTTGCTTCCTTTGACACAACAATTGGTACTTCTTCATTTCTTTCTTTAAAATATGCAGAAATCTTTTTAAAAATTGAATATTGTACTAATTGCTGTACTAATTCATCCCGAGGATCATCTTCAGCTTCCACTTCATCTACAAAATCATTTTGTGGCAATAAATATTGTGACTTTATTCTAAGCAAAGTTGAAGACATCACAAAATATTCCCCAGCAATTTGTAAATTCAGACTTTGCATTTGCCTCAAGTACTCTAAATATTGACTAGTAATTTGAGCAATGGGAATATCATAAATATCTATTTTTTGCGATTGAATTAAATGGAGCAATAAATCTAATGGCCCCTCAAAATTAGGTAACTCTAACGTTAAATTACTTTTATTCATTATCTTCTTCGACAGTTTTTAATAAATTGGTATATTCAGGTACAGCGGTAACTCTTTTATCAGGGTATTCATTTTTTAACTCACTGACAATTTCTTTTTCATAACTAATTTCACGAAAACCGGGAGCTAAAGAAAGATATCTGATCACAACAAACTGCTTAGTTACTTGTGTACCCAACACTCCTACAATATTATTCTGTTTATTACGGTACAAATAAAGCAGAAAATCATTATCTTCTTGATTAAGTCCTACTTCTTCTTTTAGATTTTCAATATTTTTAAAATCAGGCAAATATGAGAGTAATCCCATTGCCGTTTTTTCATAGTCTTTTTTATATTGTATTAGCATTATTAATCACCTAAAGACGAGGATGTGTCTTTTGATATACTTGTAAAATATGTTTTTGAGATAGATTAGTGTAAATTTGGGTAGTACTAATATCTGAGTGTCCCAAAATCTCTTGCACTACCCGTAAATCTGCCCCATTTTCAAGTAAGTGCGTTGCAAACGTATGGCGCAATGTATGGGGAGTAACATCTTTAGTAATTCCAGCAGATTGACAATATTTTTTTATCATTTGCCAAATTGCCTGCCGTGTAAGTTGCTTGCCTCGACTATTCAAGAAAATATGCTCATCATTTTGACCAGCTTTTAAAATTAATGGATCTCGCACATCTTGTTGATATTGCTTTATCCAATGCAAAGCAACTGAACTAATCGGTATCAAGCGCTCCTTAGAGCCTTTACCCAATACTCTAACTAAACCCAAATCTTCATGTAAGTCTTGTAATTCCAAATTAATCAATTCACTTACACGCATACCAGTCGCATATAAAGTTTCCAATATTGCTCGATCTCTTAAACCCAATTTTCTTTTAATATCAGGTTGTGCAAGCAAATCATTAATTTCTTTCTGATTTAGAGCTACAGGAAGACGTCGCTCTTTTTTAGGTAAATCAATTTCAAGCATTGGATTTAACTTCTGAATGTTTTGACGCGCAAGCCATTGATAAAATTTACGCATACTAGAAATGAGCCGACTAATTGAACTAGTAGCTTTATTTAAATCGTATTGTCTTGCTAAAAAGGCATCTACATCGCTAGCCTCTGTTGGCCAAGAATTCATACCCTCTTTTTTTACAAAAGCCAGGTACTCTTCCAAATCTTGACGGTAAGCAGTAATCGTATTATTGCTTAGGCCACGTTCAATTTGACTATAGCGTAAATAATCATCAATCTGGTCTTGTAGTTTATTCTTCTCCATCAGTATTCTCTTCTGGATCTTTAATTAAAGTGATAGCACCGGCAGTTTTATCTTCTTCGATTAAGCCTGCTTTGAGCAAATGACCTAATGCGCGCTTAAATGCGGATTTAGAAATACCGAAGTAACGCTTTATATCTTGCGCATCAGATTTATCGTAAAATGGTAAAGTTTTAGTCTCTCTTCGGCGCAAACTCATCAAAATCATCTGAGCATCATCGTCAATTTCTTCAAAAGCACGTGGCAAAGTACTTAAATTTAATCGACCATATTGACTGATACCAATAACTCTGCCCTTAAACTGTTCACCTAAGCGCATTGGACGAGGCATTTGTGATTCGTGTACAAAACCTAAATAATAATCATTAGTTAAAATAAAGGCACCAATTTCACGACTAGCATAAACAGTTCCGAAAACATTTTCATTATTCATTCCATTCGGAAAGTTTGCTGCTAACTGATCAAAAATATTTTCATCTGCTAACTTAGCCCAAATTCGATCCTTATAGTCGGTTTCTAATCGCACCAAAAGACGATCATCACGACGAGGCCATCTTTCCTTTTCTCGTGGTAAGTCATCCATAGATACTACCACATCTTTATCGGGTAATCCGACATCAACAAATACACCTAAACCCGGTCGAACTTCTGTTACCTTGCCCCAGCCATATTGATCAGGCTGAGCAAAAGGTAAAAACTGGGTCATTTCTCGATCATGAGACTTATTATCATAAATAAAGCCTTCTATTTCATCACCGATCTTAGGAATTTCGTCTTGGGTAAGCTCTTGCTTTTTTAGTTCATAAGTAGTGCCATCAATTTGTACATAATAGGCATTATCATTTTCATCAATTATTTTTCCTTTTGCAACAGTTCCAAGCATGTTTATAATCTCCTACTTTACATATTCTTTCATATACAAGTATAAAAGATATTTGCGCAAAATAAAATAGCCAGCTCGAAAGCTGACTATTTTTTTGATTAGCTAATCTATTTTTATTTTATCTTTTAATTAAAGGTTTGAGATTTCGCCTTGGTAGATAGCACCACGACGAGCATCAACAGTAATAGTTGAACCATCAGAAATCTTTTCAGTAGCGTTAGTTGCACCAACAACAACTGGGATACCTAATGATAAACCGATAACTGCTGCGTGTGAAGTCAAACCTGAAGCTTCAACAACTAAACCTGAAGCCTTCTTGATAGCTGGGTTGTAGTCTGGGTTAGTAGTCTTAGCAACTAAGATGTCGCCTTCCTTAACCTTGCTGTTAGCTTCTTCAGCTGAGTTTGCTACAACAGTCTTGCCGATAACTGAACCGTTACCAACACCTAAACCTTGAACAAGCTTGTTACCGATGATTTGTAACTTCATCAAGTTAGTTGTACCTGAGTCACCAACTGGAACACCAGCAACGATGATTACAAGGTCGCCATCCTTAACAAAGCCCTTTTCCTTAGCTACCTTAGCAGCTACTTCAAACATATCATCAGTTGACTTAGGCTTTTCAGTCAATAATGGTTGTACACCCCAAACGATACCCAATGAGTGTTGGATCTTTTCATCGAAAGTCAAAGCAATGATGTCTGCGTTTGGACGGTACTTAGAAATCATACGTGCAGTGTAACCTGAGTTAGTTGCAGTAATGATAGTCTTAACACCTAATTCTTGAGCAGTACGTACAACTGATTCACCGATAGCTTCAGTTACATTTGAACCCTTGTAAGCTTCGAATCTTTGAAGTGCTAAAGTGTTACGCTTAAGCATTTGCTTTTCAGTACGTTCGTCAATTTCAGCCATTGCCTTAACAGCCTTAACTGGGTAAAGACCGTTTGCTGATTCACCTGAAAGCATAGTTGCGTCAGTACCATCAAGAACAGCGTTAGCAACGTCAGAAACTTCGGCACGAGTTGGACGTGGGTTTTCTTGCATTGAGTCAAGCATTTGAGTAGCAGTAATAACTGGCTTACCAAGTGCGTTAGCCTTGCGGATTAAGCTCTTTTGTACAAATGGAACTTCCATGAATGGAATTTCAACACCCATGTCACCACGAGCAACCATCAAACCATCTGAAACTTGTAAGATTTCGTCAGCGTTGTCAATACCTTCTTGTGATTCAATCTTAGGGAAGATCTTAACGTAATCTGCACCAGCTTCTTCACAAAGCTTACGGATGTCTAAGATGTCTTGAGCCTTACGTGCAAATGAAGCAGTAATGAAGTTAATACCGTATTGTAAACCGAACTTAATGTCGTCAGTATCCTTTTCAGTGATACCTGGAAGGCGAATTTCAACACCAGGAGCGTTAACACCCTTCTTTGAGCCGATAACACCAGTGTTTTGAGCTTCACAGACTAATTCTCTCTTTGAGTCGTCCTTTTCCTTGATCAAAAGGTCAACCAAACCATCATCGATTAATACGTGACCACCAACGTGAGTATCATCGTACAAACCTTCGTAGGTAACGTGGATCATGTCCTTGTTACCCTTCTTAGTGTCGTCCATTGATACACGGATCATGTCACCGGTATTAATAGTAAACTTACCACCTTCTTGTTCAGTGGTTCTGATTTCAGCACCCTTAGTGTCAAGGTCGATACCAAGAAGCAAACCAGTATCCTTTTCCACTTGACGAACCATCTTCATACGAGCAAGGTGTTCTGGGTGGTCACCGTGTGAGAAGTTGAAACGGAATACGTTTGCACCAGCTTTAGCTAAAGCAGTAATAGTTTCAATATCGTTTGAAGCTGGTCCTAAAGTACTAACAATCTTAGTTTTCTTCATTATTAAAAAAATCCTCTCCAAAAATCAACTAAATTAATATTTAGTCATTTCTTCATTTACATCCAACAACGCATAATCGCCATGGTGCTTTCCGTCAAACAGATCAAGAATGTCGTGGGTACCAAGTTGACCATTCTCCATGCCGACAGCTAAACCGCCCTTCCCATCGAGAAGCAACTTAACAGCATAGTTACCCATCTTAGTAGCATTTACTCTATCTGTGACAGTTGGTGAGCCACCACGTTGCATATGCGCAAGGACATTAGCACGAGCATCAAAATCGCCGTATTTAAGTAATTCATCCTTAAACTTATCAGCGGTCATGACACCTTCTGCTAAAACAATGATACCATGATCTTTGCCATCTGCAAAACCACGAGTGATAGTTTCTGCAATTTCTTTTACGTCGTATGGACGTTCAGGAATAACAATTGCATCTGCACCACTAGCTACACCAACACGCATAGCGATGTCACCACATTCACGTCCCATTACGTTAACAACGAAGACGCGGTGGTGACTACTTGCTGTGTCGCGAATCTTATCGATTGCGTCCATAGCAGTACGACAAGCAGAATCAAAGCCAATCGTGTAGTCAGTATAAGGAATATCATTATCGATAGTTCCTGGTAAACCAACTGAGTTTACGCCGTGGCGAGTCAAGGCTAAAGCACCATGGTATGATCCATCACCGCCAATAACGATAACTGCATCAATACCATGCTTCTTTAATTGCTCAACACCCTTTTGTTGCACTTCTTCTTGTGCAAATTCAGGGAAGCGGGCACTGTACAAGAATGTACCGCCTTCACTTATCTTGTGGTCAACATTTTCCGTAGTAAGCGGAACAAAGTCACCTGCAACCAAACCAGCGAAACCATAACGAATTCCAAAGACTTCAAGTCCATGATGGATAGCAGTCTTGGTGACAGCTCTAATTGCTGCATTCATACCAGGGGCGTCTCCACCACTAGTTAAAATACCAATCCGTTTCATGAATTCACCTCATCATGATTATTTTGTGTAATTTCTCACATCAAATAAATATTAACATTTTTTCACCCAAAAATCTCACAAAAATTGGGCTAAATTACGGTTTATTTTTATTTAAAAAATGTTAGCACTTACATGTATGGCAAGAAATAAATTCCTCTTGTCTAAAATTATTCTTTAAAATTTACTTTTCGCAAATTGGTAAGTAAATATTGCTTTTTATTTTGATCAAAACGGTCTCCTTGTACACGTAATCCCAATAAATAAATATCTCCTACCTTTAACTCTGTGCCAAATTTTTCATAAATGCGGGGAAAAATCACAACCTCTTGCTCTCCAGAAGTATCAGCAAAGCTAGCAAAAGCCATATTCTTACCGTTTTTAGTTCTAATTTGTTTAAATCGGATCAATTTACCAACTCCAACTCCCGATTCATTTAATTGGAATTGATTGAGCGGCCTACTATTGAATTTTTGAGCAAATTTTTGAACAGCAATTAATGGTGACGTAGTTGTGGCAAAACCTAAAACTTTTTCTTCCATTTCAACTTTTTCTGCACTCGTTGGCTCTTCTGCTGGCTTAAGCGGAGCATCCCCCAATATCTCAGATAAAGAAATATTTTGGCCTGTCAATTGCACATTAGCAATTATTTCATCGCAATTAATCAGCAATTCGTTACGATTCCTTTCAAGCTGATCAAAGGCTCCGGCCATGATCAAGGCTTTAATAGCATCAACCTGCAAAAACTTAGGATCTATTCGGCGAAGAAAATCATTTAATGATTTATACGGCGTGGTGTTATCGGCAATCTCTTTAGCAAAATCAACCCGCAAGCCTTTAATAGCCTTTAACCCTACTAAAATCTTTTTGTCTTTCAAGGTATATTCAAGGCTGCTGTAATTAATGTCAGGGGGCAGAATTTTAATATTAGCTTCCTGTGCCTGCATAATATAATCCTGAGCTTTAGCTCCAGCTGCTGAATTTAGCATTGCCGTATAAAACGCAGCAGGATAATGGACTTTTAAGTAAGCTAGCCAGTAAGCAATCTTAGTATAAGCAACAGCATGTGAACGATTAAAACCATAATTGGCAAATTGCTCTATATATTGATATACCCGTTCAGCTACGGCCTTGGTATGACCTTGTTTAATTGTTCCAGCAATAAACTTACCTTTTTCCTGTTCAATTACATCTTGCTTTTTCTTAGACATGGCCCGCCGCAAAATATCAGCCTCGCCTAAAGAAAAGCCAGCTAAAATTTGCGCTGTTTGCATTACCTGTTCTTGATAAACCAAGATGCCATATGTTGGCTGCAATATTTTTTTTAAACTAGGATCAGGATATCTAACTGCTTCTTGCCCATTTTTTCTTCTGACAAAGGCATCAATATTTTGCATAGGACCCGGACGATATAAAGCATTCACCGCTACTAAGTCTTCAAAATTATCGGGATGCAATTTGCGCAAAACCTGGCGAATTCCTCCAGATTCAAATTGAAAGACTGCATCCGTTTTTCCTTGTTGAAATAGCTGCAAAGTTTGCGCATCATTTAAAGGAATTTGATTAGGATCGATCTTTATTCCTTGCTGGCGAATCAAATTCAAAATATTGCCTAGCACAGTTAGATTACGCAACCCTAAGAAATCGATCTTAAGGAGACCCAAAGATTCAACGTATTTTTTAGTCTGTTGCGTAACCGGTATCCCTAACGGACCCGCTTGCAATCCTGAAATTCCTGCGATTGAATTATCGCTAATCACTAATCCTGCAGCATGAATAGAGTAATGGCGCGGCAATCCTTCTAGACCTAAAGCTGTTTTAAAGAGCAATTTGTTTTCGGGTGTAGCATCGACTAATAAACGCAACTCCCTTGACTGTTGATATGCATCTTTTAACGTAATCTTGCCCTTTGAATATGGAATCGCATCTGCCCATTTCTTAATTTCGACCATTGTTAAGCCAAATGCTCGGCCTACATCACGCAATGCTTGCTTTGCTGCTAGCGTACCAAATGTCAAAATCTGTGCCGCATGATCCATGCCATATTTTTGATACATATACTTAATTACAGTATCTCTTTGAACATCAGGAATATCCAAATCAATATCCGGCATTTCATGACGAGCTGGATTCAAAAAACGTTCAAACAGCAAGTTGTATTCAATTGGATCAACTTCGGTAATTCGTAATGAATAAGAAACTAACGAACCACATGCTGAACCCCGTCCTGGTCCAGTCGTAATTTGAACACGATGACAATAATTAATCACGTCCCATACAATCAAAAAGTAGTCATCAAACCCCATTTGATTAATGACGCGCAGTTCATAATTCAACCGTTTTTGATATTCTGCTGGAATTTTATTTTGACCAAAGCGTTGCTGTAAGCCAGTTTGAGCCAAGTAATGCAAATATTCTTCTGAAGTTGCAAACCTTTTTTGGTGATATTTGGGTAAAACAGGCTTCTGAAAAACAACTTCTGCATTGCATTTTTCAGCAACTTGCCATGTATTATTCACTGCATCATCCAGATCAAATTCATGGTATCGCTGAAGCAATTGCTCTGCTTCAACTAAGTAATGTGATCCTTCTTGCTTAGCTAAAGGCAGCACATCCTGAATTTTATTTCCTGTAGCAATAGCATGCAAAGTTTTTTGTAAAAATTGATCATGTGGATTTAAGTATTCGCTATCTTCAGTTGCAAGTAAGGGTAAATCAAATTGCTTGCTTAAACTGCGCACATAATCAATATAATTCTGCATACTTTGATTAGCATACACGCCTAAATAAAGATCAGGCGTTAATTCTTTCAAATCTCGAATTAAATCACTACCTAATTGCTTATTTGTCTCAAATAAGTACAATAATTCGCTTTTAGTATTTGCAGGCACAACGAGCAATAAATCAGTCAAATACTTGCTTAAATCTCTTAGAGTTAAGACATTATTATTTTGTCCATTTTCAGTTAGTAGATTAATCGCACTCGATAAACGCAATAAGTTATGGTACCCCGCATTTGTTTTAGCAAACGCAAGCAAGTCATATTTCTGCGTACTATCAACTAAACCATTTAAACGCAGCTGCATCCCTAAAAGTGGCTTAATTCCCGCTTTTTTAGCCAATTCATAAAAATTGACCAAGCCATATGTTACGTTTACATCAGCTAATCCTACTGCCTGATAGCCTCGTTTCTTGGCCATTTCGATTAAATCTGGAACTTTTGTAGGACTATCTAGCAAAGTAAACGAACTTAGGTTTTGAAGTGTTGCTACTTGCATAAAATAACCACCTTTCACTGCAGAAATTTATCAAATTAAGTATAACAAATTGCATTAATCTCGTTTGAAATTGCGCCTTATTTTTGATAAAATTCTATCCGAAAGAAGGAATCAATATGGGTCGATATCTAGTCACAATTGTATGGAGCATAATCTACATGTTTGTTGTAGGCTTTATTGCTGGTCCTTTAACTCAAAGTGCCTCATTCAACGCTAACGATGTCAAAACTTGCTTGGTCGTTGGCCTTATCTTCGGCATTCTTTTCTCAGCAATTATTGCAACTATTACTGCTCATTCACACAAAGACAACAGTAAATACAGTAAGTTAAAATAATTATTTTAAAATTAAAACACGTGAGAATTTCAAAGTTCTCACGTGTTTTTTGTCTTCTTAATAGAATTTATAGTTTTTCTTGGTGTCTACTTGTACATCGCCATGAGTTAAGTATTCGCTAAACATTTGAACATAATCTTTATCAAGTGTCATTTCGATTTTGTCCATACTGTATTCAGGATAGAATCCACCACCCATTGCACGATAATTATTGACAGCTAAATGATAAATCTTATCGTCTTCAATTGGCTTGTCATGCAAAGTAAGCTTAGTCAGACGTTCACCCTCTGGCTTAGATAAATCAGCTTCATATTCAACTGGATAAAAGACATCAAAATGATAAAGCATTGGCTTAGGTTTAATCCAGCGATCGATGAAGCCAATCTTGCCATCTTTGTCTTTCTTCAAAAAGCCAGCGCTATGTTCAATAATATGACGCAATTCTTTACCAGTCAGTTTAACGCGACAAAGTTGGTTAGCATATGGATAGTTTAACAAAACATCACGCATAGTAACTGTCTCATTAAAACCTTTAGCATTTTCACTCATAACAGCAGTGGCAGAGACATCGGCTTTTGTAAACCATAATTGCATTTGTTGAATCAAGTTGATGAATGGTGCCCCCTCAATGCGGCCTTTCATGGCATTTTCAATCCGTGCAGGCTTATTTAAGTGAGCTATAGGCTTGTCTAACCATTCTTGAGTTCTCTTGTCTAAATCGGCACTTTTCTCGACTACAGCAGGATCTGGATCATAGTCCTTAGTATCAATCAACTTAGTAGTCATATTGGTAATTTTCTTAGTGTTATCATCAACATCTACAATTACTTCCGCAACTGCTTCTCCGCGATAACCTGGTTGAACAATTGCAGTATTTTTAGTAACTACATTCAAACGACGGTGTTGGTGACCAGTTAAAAAGACATCTACTTCAGGAATTTCAGTTAAAATCTTATAGCCTTCATTTTCACCACGATGTGGCTCAGTAGCTTCGCCAGTTTCTGGATCACTTTCAAATCCACCGTGGTACATTACAGCTAAAATATCTACTTGTGGCCGTAAAATTTTGGCATAATGCTTAATCTTTTCATATGCGGATGCAAATTCTAGACCAGCCACATTTTCTTTAGGTTCCCAATGAGGAATATATTGAGTGGTAATACCTAAAATACCAATCTTTAAGCCGTTTCTCTTAATGATGATATATTCACGACCAAAAAACGGCACCTTAGTTTCAGCATCTAAAACATTGTCATTAATAATTGGAGCCTTATTATTATCAACGTAATAGCTTAAATAATCTAATCCAAAATTAAAATCATGATTACCCAAACAACGTGCATCATACCCTACTGCATTATATGCTTCAGTAAATTTGCGTAAATCACTATAATCACCAGTAGAATGAGCATATGAAGCAAGTGGAGAACCTTGAAGGCAATCACCAGCATCAGTGACAACAACATTATTATCACCATACTTTTTCTTTTCAGCTTTAATCACTGAACTAACTCTGCTTAAACTAAAAGGTGCATTATAATCAGTTTTATTTTGATAATCTGTTGGCAGTAAAAAGCCATGAGTATCACTAGAGTGTAAAAATACTAATTTCATCTTTCTGTTTCCTTTTCTTAGGCATAAAAAAAGACACCATCATTCCAGGTGCCTTTTAATTAGTTATTGCCGTTATCGTTGTTATTTACAACTTGACGACCCTTGTAATAACCCTTTGGTGAAACACGGTGGCTTAAGCGGTATTCACCAGTAGTTGCATCATAGTGCATTGCTGGAACACTCAACTTAATATGACCACGACGTGAACGTTTCTTTTGTTTAGAAGTATGTCTTGCAGGAACTGCCATTTAATTGATCTCCTTTATTGTAGTCTTAAGCTTCAGGATTAATTAACCCTGAATTACTCACGTGATTCAATCATACTATTCAATTAAGAATAAATCAAGATCTATTCTTGGTTCTTCTTGTTTTTATTTAAAATTGAACCGAAATATTGCTTATCTTTCTCTTTTTTATCACGGCCGAAAAACCAAGCAATAATCATCCCAATAATTACCATCACTACCAAAATAACGATTAATGGCAATCTAACTTTAAAAAAGCCAAAATTAATTGCTACTGGTGCGGTATTTAGAACGACGAAAATTACCGCAATTAAAGCGATAATTGAGCCTATAATTAGATTCTTCTCTTTTTCCATTTCCAATTACTTTCTAGAAGCAAATTTTAAAGAAAGCTTATCACCAAGTGCTGGGAATAAGTTGTAAAGTTTTGCCAATACAGCCAAGCTTAATGGCAAATTAAGTTCACGCTTATCGCTGCCAAAGAAATGGACAACTTGCCAAGCTACATCATCTGGATCAAGCATAAACTCTTGTACATTTTCCACATAGTTGCCTGTCTTATCAGCAATGTTAAAGAAGTTAGTGTAAACAGGACCTGGGTTAACTGTCATCACTTTAACACCGAATGGCTTAAGTTCTAGACGCAGTACATTTGAGAATTGAATAACTGCAGCCTTAGAAGCGCTGTAAGCAGCTGACTTAGTAGTTGGAACTTTACCAGTAATTGAACCGAAGTTAATGATTTGACCGGTCTCTTGTTCCATCATGACGCGACCGACCAATCTAGTGAAGTACATCAAACCTAAAACATTTACTTGGAATATGTTGGTTACATCTTGCATCTTTTGTTCCATAAATTCTTCGAACTTACCAAAGCCTGCACAGTTAACTAAGAAATCAATATGCTTAACTTGCTTGGTGATTTCATCAAAAGCCTTTTCAATATCATCAGGCTTGCCCATATCTGTCGGGAAAACGTAAGCTTCTGCACCAGATAATTCTCTAGCTTCTGCCGCAATTTCGTCCAGACGTTCTTTTCTTCTAGCAATCAAAATGACGGTAGCACCGCGGCCAGCACTTTCAAGAACAATTGAACGACCAATACCGCTTGAAGCACCAGTAACAATAACAACTTTATTTCTTAATGAATCTTTCATTCTTCTGAACCTTTCATTGGAATATTAACTTGATCAAAATCATTAACTAATATTGTATTCGGGAAAACCTTCTTAGCTTGACTCTCAAGTTTTTTGGCCTTGCTACCCATATAACGAGCAGAAATATGACTCAAGCATAGCTTCTTAACATTTTCCTCTTTAGCAATTTTAGCTGCTTGAACAGAAGTTGAATGGTAATAACTATGAGCCAGCTTAGCTTCATTCCCGGCAAAAGTTGACTCATGAATTAAAACATCAGCATCCTTTGCCAAACGAGCAATACTTGGTGTAGACCGAGTATCGTAAATAATGGTGACAATTCTACCTGGCTTTTCAGCACCTAAAAAGTCCTTGCCATTTAGCACCGTTCCATCAGCTAAAGTAACTTGCTCACCTCGTTTTAATTTACCCAGAAGTGGGCCGTTAGGAATATTATACTTTGCTAGTTTATCAATTAAAAGTTCACCAGGGTGAGAATCTTCCACTACTCTAAATCCAAAACTAGGTATTCTGTGATCTAATCGATCAGTATAAACACGAAATCCCTTATCCTGACAAATTAAACCTGGTTTAGATAATTCCACAAATTTAATTGGATACGATACTTTAGTTCTTGATACTTTCAATGAAATTTTAACAAATTGTTCAATACCAGCAGGACCATAAATAGTTAATGGACCTACATCCCCTTGAAACGATCGAGTTGAAAGAAGTCCTGGTAAGCCAAAAATATGATCACCATGATTATGCGAAATAAAAATTTTCGTAACTTTTCTTAATCTAATATTTGTTCTCAAAATTTGATGTTGAGTAGCCTCTCCAACATCAAATAGCCAAATTTCATTTAATTCATCTAATAACTTAAGCGCGACACTTGAAACATTACGCTGTTTAGACGGCTGTCCTGCTCCAGTGCCCAAAAATTGTAATTCCATGAAAATCCTATTCTAAACTTAAAACTTTGAATGCTTAATAATTGTCTTAGTGATAAAGGTACTGTAATATTTAGAACCCTTAATATTCGGATGAGTATGGTCATCATAAAACCATTTAGGATGATTCTTTGAATATGAATACCAGTCAATGACTATAAGATTATGATATCGTTTTGCACCTTGCTTTAGCAAATCATTTACTGGTCTTTGCCAATCACGAGTTGGTACATGAACATTGATCCAAAATACTTTTCGTTTAGGTCCAACTTCTTGCATAATCCTATTTAAATCATCCATTGAAAATGGGCCATTCGTACCTAAGCCAATCAGCACGTTGTCGGCTAAGACACCCTGTCTCTTATAACTATCTAACAAACCAAAGGCCACATTTAATTGACGAGATACTGCGGCGTCAATCAAAGCTTTAGGCATTAGCTGCTTAAGATCATTGCTTGATCCTGCCATGACGGAATCCCCGATCGCAGTTACCTGAATTTTTTGTGCTAATTCCAAATCAAGTTGAGAAATACCATATTTAACATATGATTGATTAACTGGATTACTTTTTGCTTTCTCAGCCGCTTCTTTTATAATTTTTGATTCATTTTCTTTTTGTTTTTTCTGCTTTTTCTGCTTTTTTAACTTTTCAATTAATTTAGCATTATCTGACTTTTGTTTTTTAGCGTTACGATTTATTCTTTGCGCTAACTGACTTTTATTAAAATCTTCTGCTTTAACATGAAGAGAAATCGCAATAGCAATGCTGCCAAATATTATCACAAATGCGGCTAATACGGCTTGACCTTTCTTCACATAATTTCTAGCTTGCATATCGAAAACATGAGCAAAATATTGTTTGGTCTTCTTCCAAGTAATCTTACTCATTGGCCGCTCGATTAAACGGTATGTTATTTCACTAATAGTTAAAATTAAAATCAATTCAATGATTCGATACATGACGGGATGATCGCCCAGGTTATTAATTTTAGATTCAAAGAAAATCATTACTGGGAATTGATAAAGATAAATGCCATAACTTCTTGAACCGATCCAATCAAAAAGCTTATTAGTCATAATTTGATTCCAATGACTGCTTGGATGTGCAATTACTCCAGCAAAAATGCACACAATCAATGAAAATAGCAGCATCCCACCACAATATGCAAATGCTTGTTGTGGATTCATCGCCTTAGCAAAATACATTACCAAAAGCAAAATAAAGGAAACAAGACCTACTAAGTCTAATATGATTCTATCTTGCTTTGGCACTTCTGGATTTAACACCTCTACCGGCCAAATAACAGCTAAAGCGGCTCCCAATCCTAATGAGAAAAATCGAGTATCTGTTCCGTAATAAATTCGATTAATGTCAGTTTTAGTTAAATATAATATTGCCATTTCTAATGCTGACAAAAAAGATAGCGCTAATAAGAAGTAAAAAATTCGTTTCTTCTTTTTAACTAATTTGACTAACAAAAAGATGACTAACGGCCATATTATATAAAATTGTCCTTCGATGGACATCGTCCACAAGTTCGTAAACGGCGATTCATTATTGGCAAAACGTTCAAAATAGCTTTGACCATTATTTATTTGCCAAAAATTAAAGACATTTAGCAAATTAGCAAAAACAATTTGATTTAGTTTAGCTAATAAATTCCTTTGAAAAAGAAAAATATATGTTGCGCTTATCCATAATACTGCAATTAATTGCGGATAAAGTCTCTTAATTCTATTCAAATAAAAATGGCGATTGTTATAAGAACCAGTTTGATCATATGAATTAAGCATATGATCGGTCACTAAATAGCCTGACAAAACGAAAAAAATCGGCACTCCTAGATACCCGCCGATAAAAGAATTAGGATCAAAGTGATAAAGTATTACTCCTATAACTGCTAATGTTCTAAGTCCAGAATATCCTGTA
This sequence comes from Lactobacillus sp. A27, assembly GCF_016742815.1. Lineage (NCBI taxonomy): Bacteria > Bacillati > Bacillota > Bacilli > Lactobacillales > Lactobacillaceae > Lactobacillus > Lactobacillus sp. A27. Next base: position 28,335 of record NZ_JAEHNT010000035.1, on the reverse strand, counting down.
ATAAACCGATTTCTTCTCATATTCATTTCTACCCTTATTGTACGAATTCAAAGACAAATTTGCCGATGGCGACATCGTCACCATTAACTGCTCCCTTTTCACGCAATGCATCATCAACGCCTAATCTCTTAAGACGTCTTGCTAAGCGCATAATTCCGTCTTGGTGATCCAAGTTAGTCATTTGAACTAATCTTTCTAACTGTTCGCCCTTAACAACAAATTCGTGTTCTCCAACTTTTTCAATAGTAAATTCATTCTTTTGTGGTGCCTGATACTTGTATTCCTTGGTCTTTTGTACAACCTTAGGCTCTTCTTCTGCACGCTCTTTTTCTACTTCTTCAACAAGCGTTGCAGTATCATTCATAAGCTTATTGACACCTTTATGAGTTACACTGGAAATTTCATAAACAGGTTCATTGTTTTCCTCTTCTTTTAACGCCTTCTTAAATGCGGCAAGCTTTTCTTCCGCACCAGGAATATCCATTTGAGAGGCAACAATTAGTTCTCGTTTTTTGGATAAATCTGTTTCGTAATTTTTCAGCTCGTTTTTGATGGTGTGATAGTCTTCAATTGCTTCACGACCATTATTAGGGTCCATTGACACTAAGTGCAAAATTACCTTAGTTCTTTCAACGTGACGCAAAAATTGAATACCAAGTCCTACGCCTTGGCTAGCTCCTTCAATTAAACCTGGCAAATCGGCCATTGAAAAGTCACGACCATCTGGTAGAATTACCATTCCCAAGTTAGGAGTTAAAGTAGTAAATTGGTAGGCTGCAATCTTTGGCTTAGCCTTAGTGGTTACTGACAATAAAGTAGATTTACCCACTGATGGGAATCCTACTAAACCAACATCAGCCAAGAGCTTTAACTCAAGACGTAAAACTCTGTCTTCACCAGGTTCACCATTTTCTGCAATTTCAGGAGCGGTATTTACACTCGTAGCAAAGTGAATATTACCACGGCCACCGCGGCCGCCTTTTGCTACTACTAACTCTTGGCCCTTTTCAACTAGGTCGCCAATTAATTCACCAGTATTAAAATCATAAACGGTTGTCCCCACAGGTACCTTCAAGTAGAGGTCCTTAGCTGCACGACCATATTGGGATTTTATTCGACCATTTTCACCACTATCGGCTTTAAACTTGCGTCGGTAACGGAAATCCATTAAAGTACGCAAACCACTATCTGCAACAAAAATAATGCTGCCGCCGCGGCCGCCATCACCGCCTGCTGGTCCGCCATTTGGAACATATTTTTCATGGCGGAAAGCCACCATGCCATCGCCGCCTTTTCCGGCTTGGACTTCAATTTTAGTCTGATCAACAAATGTAGGCATGTTTATCTCTTCCTTCCGTCTCAATCTAACTTTTATACTATACCACACAAATACGCTCAACAGCGCGAATTCTGGGTTTTACAACATTAATTTTACAGTTTGTGCTTGGGGTAATGTCAACCCTGCTGCACGCAAATCATCCACTGATGCTTCTTTAATTTTCTTCAAGGAACCAAACTTGCGCAATAACTTATTCCGGCTCTTGGGTCCAATTCCCTTAATTGAATCTAACCGGCTAGATAAAGCATTTTTAGCATGTCTTCTACGGTGAAAAGTGATGGCAAAACGGTGAACTTCATCCTGAATTCGAGTCATTAAATAAAAGCCTTCAGATTTTGGATTCAACGGTATTAGTTTTAATGGCACGCCGTTAATCGGATCACCAAACAGCAAATGGTTAGTCCGATGTTTGTCATCCTTTACCATACCCGCTACCGGAATATTTAAATTAAGCTCATTACGCAAAACATCCTCACAAGCATCAACCTGAATTTGACCACCGTCCATCAAAATCAAATCTGGCATCTTCTTATGTTCGCGCAATAAACGACCATATCGACGGCGAACAACTTCACGGGTATTGCGAACTTCATCGCCTCCGTTTTGATGTTCAACTTCGCCTTTTAACTTATATTTACGGTAAGCCGTTTTATCAGGTTCTCCATCTTTGAATACTACTAAAGCAGAAACTGGATCTGCTCCTTGAATGTGCGAGTGGTCAAAACTTTCAATAATGTGGCCATATGGCAAGCCTAGTGCATCGAAGATTTCTTTTTGGGCACCTTTGGTCTTACGGTTGCCTAGTTCTAATAATCTAAACTTATCGTCTAACTTCAACTTAGCATTGTCTTTAGCCATATCAAGCAAGGACTTCTTTTGACCACGCTGAGGAGTTCTAACCGGTACTGTTAAAACCTCTGCTAAAGTAGCATTATCAAATCCTGCTGGAATCAATACTTCTTTAGGAAGAACACGGTTTTTTTGACCATAAAATTGCACAATAAAAGAAGTAAAGGCGTCTTCTGGATCAGTGGTGTCAGTCAATGGAAACATGCGCGTCTCACGCCGCAATAATTTGGCCTGACGCAAGAAGAAAATCTGAATAGAAATCCATGATTTATCAACATAATAGTTAAAAATATCACGTTGAGTATTATCATTAGAAATAATTTTCTGCTTTTCAACAGTTTCTTCAATATATTTTAACTGATCACGTATCTCCGCAGCTCTTTCAAATTCAAGCTGTTCAGAAGCCTGCTCCATTTTTTGAGTTAAATCTTGCTTAACTGCACCGATATCTCCATTCAAAAAACGTTTGATCTTTTTAATCTGCTCATCGTACTCCTTTTGAGGAACCTTTTTAAAGCAAGCACCTAAGCATTGCCCCATATGATAATAAAGACATGGGCGTCCTTGATAACCATGACAGCGTCTTAATGGAAAAACTTTTTGAATAAACTTCAAGGTAGCCTGTGCAGCATAGACATTGGGATAAGGCCCAAAATAGTAGCCACCATCTTTACGTACAATACTTGTTAAACGTGTCTGAGGATCATGTTCCCGTGTAATTTCAATATACGGATAGCCTGTCCCTTGCTTTAATTGCACATTGTAATATGGTTGGTATTTCTTGATTAAAGTAATTTCTAATAAAAAGGCTTCTTTGTCTGTAGAAACAGTAATGATGTCATAATCTCTAATTTCACGAACAAGTTCTGCCCTTCGTCCTACTTGTTTGCTTTTAAAATAAGAACGTACTCTATTTTTTAGATTTTTAGATTTGCCAACATAAATAACCGTACCATTAATATCTTTCATCAAATAACAGCCCGGTTTCTCTGGCAAAAGTTTTAATTTATTTTCAATTAATTGTGTTGCCATTATTCTCATCCTAACAAAAATTCGTATGTAATAGTGTACCACAGCTTTTTTAAGAAGATATTAACTTTGCTCACAAGCCATAGCTATTTATATCAAAATTTGCTAAATTAAATGTACATTGATATAGAAATATAGAGGATACATGATGACTAATTTTGTTTTTGACTTAATCAACCAATTTGGCTACATGGCCATCAGTTTTCTAATTGCTATCGAAAACGTTTTTCCGCCAATTCCTTCCGAAGTAATTCTTTCTTTCGCTGGCTTTGCTACACACCACTCACAAATGACAGTTGTGGGAACAATTATTGCCTCTACTATTGGTGCAGTACTTGGAGCCTTAATTTTATACGGTGTTGGTTGGTTCCTAAATGAAGAACGTTTAGAACGCATCATAGATCACAAAGCGTTCAAAATGCTTGGCTTTAAAAGAGGAGATGTACAAAAGGCCATTAATTGGTTTGATAAGTATGGCACAGGCGCTATTTTCTACGGACGCTGCATCCCTGTCGTACGAAGCTTAATCTCTATTCCAGCAGGAACCGCAAAAGTAAAAATGTCTAAGTTCTTAATTTACACTACCTTAGGAAGCCTAGTCTGGAATACAATTTTAGTAGCTTTAGGTTCATACATGGGAGAAAAATGGCAAGTTATTGTTACTATCTTTGAAGAATACTCTTTAATCATTGCCGGCTTAAGTGTGGTCACAATGATCTGCTTTTCATTCAAGTGGTACAAACAAAAAATTAAGAATTAACACAAAAAGTCCTATTTATTGCAAAATAGGGCTTTTTATTCTTCAAAAAATTAAAAATATAATGTAAAATTAATCTAACTTTATTTTAAGGGATGATGTAATGAGATTTAATATTTTCAGAAAACAAAGCATTCAAAATTATCTAGGTAAAGATATTAAATTTGCCAAGACAATGAATGCAGTAGACTTAATGTCCCTCGGGGTAGGTGCTGTAATTGGTACTGGGATTTTCATCTTACCAGGAACAGTAGCCGCTACCCTAGCCGGGCCAGGTGTAAGTTTATCATTCGTAGTAGCTGCTATAGTTTGTGCGCTTGCAGGGATGTGTTACGCCGAATTTGCTTCAGCTATTCCAGTTGCTGGTAGTGCCTATTCATACGGGAATATTGTGTACGGTGAATTTGCCGGCTGGATTATCGGTTGGGCTTTAATTCTTGAATACATGCTCTCTGTAGCTACAGTAGCCGCTGGTTGGTCCTCTTATTTCAGCTCTTTTATTAGTCCATTCGGCCTCAAAATTCCCCATGCCGTTTCAGGGCCAATGGATCTAAGTCATGGTGTTTATTTTGACCTAGTGTCCGTTTTAATCATTCTCTTGATCAGTATTTTGCTTTCTCGAGGAATGAAAAATTCAATTAAGATCAATATCGTAGCAGTATTTATCAAAATTGCTATTATCTTAATTTTCATCTTTGCCGGCTTACACTTTATTAAACCAGCAAATTATCATCCATTTTTGCCATATCATTTTTCAGGCGTAATCAAGGGAGCAACCACGGTTTTCTTTGCCTTTCTTGGATTCGATGTAGTTTCTTCTTCCGCTGCCGAAGTTAAAAATCCTAAGAAAAACATGCCACTAGGAATTATTGGTACTTTAGCAATTGCGGCTCTGCTATACTTTGGCGTATCAATTGTCTTAACAGGAATGGTTAACTATACCAAATTAAACGTTTCTAACCCTGTTGCTTTTGCTTTACAATACGTTCACCAAAATTGGGTGGCAGAATTGCTGTCATTTGGGGCAATGCTCGGAATGGCTACTATGATGTTGACTATGATTTATTCAAGTTCTCGTTTAATTTATGCCATGGCTAGAGATGGCCTGCTTCCAACTACTTTCAGCAAGTTAGACAAAAAACACAATTCTCCTCAAAACGCATTAGTAGTAGTAACTATTATTATTGCTCTTGGTGCAGCATTCTTCTCAGTAGATCAATTAGCTAACTTGGTTAACTTCGGTACTCTTTTTGCCTTTACGTTAGTATCTTTCGGTATTTTAAAACTAAGAAAAAGAACAGATATTACCAACGATGGCTTCAAAGTTCCAGGTTATCCATACTTACCTATTATTTCTAGTTTAATCTGTATCTTTATGATTTGTCATTTAAGTTCTGAAGTATATCTAATGGCTGTCATTTGGCTAGTAATTGGAACTGTTATTTACTTTGTCTACGGCTACCATCACAGCCAACTCGATCACGACTAACATACCCAAAATTATGTAAAATAAAAACAGCAATTTCAAAATTGCTGTTTTTTTATATTGTCTTTAATTAATTTGATTGATGGCTTTGCCATCCTTAAAGAAGGATAAAACATTATTGGCTGCTTCTTTAGATAAATTAAATCTAGCAACATGAGTAGCTGAACCAACATGTGGAGTCATAATTACATTGTCCATCTCCACTAATTCTTGTCTAGGATGTGGCTCATTTTCAAAGACATCTAATGCTGCACCAGCAATTTCATCATTCTTTAAAGCAGAAATCAAAGCGTCACTATCAACTAAAGAACCGCGAGCTATATTGATTAAAAATGCAGTGTCCTTCATTTGTTTAAACACATCGGCATTAATAATGTGGTAAGTTTCATCGGTTGCAGGAGCATGTAAACTTAAGAAATCAGCATTCTTAATTAATTCATCAAAGTCAACATACTTAGCATCAAGTTCTGCTTCAATTTTTTCATCAAGTTGATGACGATTATGATAGATAACCTTCATCCCCAATGCCTTAGCAAAACGAGCAACTTGCTGACCGATTCTACCCATGCCTAAAATTCCCAAGGTTTTGCCTTCGATTGAATAGCCTTGATTATCATATTCATCAGCATTTAAAAATACGCCTTCACGTAAAGTATGATCATAGTAACGAATTCGACGTGCAGAAGCTAAAATCATTGTTAGAGCTAATTCAGCAGTTGGACGCAGAACACTTTCAGGACAATTTGAAACTACAATTTCGTTTTCCTTTGCATATTCCGTATCTACATGATCAAAGCCAACACCATATGTTGAAATTATTTTTAAATTCTTGGCTGCGTCGATCATTTGCTTATCAAAAATCATCTTAGCAACAATTACACCATCATATTCGGCGATATGATCTAAAACCCATTGGCGATCATCATCTGGACGATGACCTACAAGTCCAATAGTTATATCACATACTTCTTTTAAGTATTCTTTTCTTAAGTCAAGATACTACTAATTTGTTTAAATTAACATCTATTTTGCAAATTTATTAATTGCAAGAACTACGCCATCATGATCACAATCAGCGGTTACTGCATCGGCATGCTCTTTAGTATAATCAACTGCATTGCCCATTGCCACTCCGACACCAGCATATTCTAGCATGGGTGCATCATTTGCCTGATCACCTAAAGCCATAACATTTTGGGGAGCGATTTTCAAATAATCGCACAGTCTTCTTAGTCCAGTCCCCTTATCAACTCCGGCTGCAGTCGCTTCATAATAAAATGGCTCAGTTTTAGAAAAAACTACCCGATCCTTCATCTTTTGAAATAATGGACTCGTAATTTTACTATCTAAGTAATCTGGATCATCAATATACATACATTTAATAATTGGAATGTGGCGCATCTCTTCTTGAGTTCGATAAGACACTTCTAATTTAACTACACGCGAATTATAAATTGTATAATGTCCTAAATCTCGATTAGCTGTGTAAATTCGATCTAGGCTTACGCTGTGAAAATGCAAGTTCAATTTACGTGCAATTGCTTCAAGATCAATATAATCATCATATTTCAAGCCTTGTTTGAAAATAACCTGACCATTGGTTGATTCAACTACTGCCCCATTAAAACTGACCACATACTCATTATCTTGCTTATTTAAGCCTAGTTCATCTAAATACCGCTGTGCACCAGATAGAGGACGACCTGTACAAATAACTATTTGTTTACCTTCATCTCTAGCAGCCAAAACGGTTTTTTTAACTGCTGGCGTTATTTCTTTTTTAGAATTAACTAAGGTCCCATCAATATCGATTGCTATTAATTTTATTTCGTTCATTTTTCTTTCTTAAAATAAATAAGTATCGCTTATCGCGATACTTATTAAACAGCTACATTTTGGTCATTCTCCTTGAGCTTGACCAATTTTTTCATATCCTCATCACTAATTTGAAAATTGATATTCAAATTTTCTTTCATTTCCGCAACATTATCGCTCTTTGGCAATACAATGCATCCAAGCTGTAAATCAAAGGCTAACATTAATTGAGCCGGACTTACATTATATTTCTTTGCATATTTATTTATTTTCGGATCTTTAAGTAATCGTCCATGTGCTAATGGTGAATAAGCTTCAATTTTAATATCCAAATCATTGCAATATTTCATCAAATCCATTGGTACCTTATTAATATGGACCTCAATTTGATTAACTACAGGCTTTATCGTGCCATTATTGACAATGTTTGCCACGTCTTCTTGCAAAAAATTAGATACGCCAATTGATCTAACCTTACCTGCTTTTACAGCTTCCTCCATTGCACGCCAATTTTCTAGATTTCCTTCAAAATAGCGGTCGTTGGTTCGATTTACTTCAATCCAAGGTTTTGCGGTGAATGAATAAGCAATAAATCAATATACTTCAAGCCAAAACGGTCTAAGGCTTCGTCTATCGCTTCCTTAGTACCTTCATAGTCTTTAACCGCAGTTGGCAACTTAGTTGTTAAAAATATATCACTACGTTCAATATCGGAGTTCCAAATACCTTTACCGACTCCCCTTTCATTGCCGTAGTCCTTGGCAGTATCAAAGGCACGGTAGCCAACATCAATTGCCTGGCGTACTGTTTTTCTAACATCATCATTATTGATTAACCAAGTTCCCAATTGAATTTGAGGAATTTCTACTCCGTTATTAAGCGTCAAAGTCTTTCCAAATTTCACACTTTCACACCTCTATACCTTTGTTTTAGATGTCTCTACTTTTCAAAAATCAATACATGAATAGCTTTTTACTTCCATGCTATATTTAGCATACATCAAAGTATAATCAAATCCTATACATATATTTATTTTTTCGTATGGGTTTCAACATCTTTTTCTTCAGCTTAAGCATTGATATAAAGCAACTATTATAGCTTTATTATTTGCTTAGCTAAAGTATATATAATATACAAATATAGTTATAAAAAAAGAAAGGGCTGATTTACGTTTCATCAACTCTTTCTCTTCAGTCTCTTAATTCCCACAACTTATAATACTATTTTTAAATATTAAAACAACCTAGTAAATTAAGATGTTATTTTTGAAATGTTATTTTTACCAGCTAAAAATCAGATATTTAAAGTGTTTACACATAATTTAATGTGTTATTTTACAAAGGCGTTACATTATTCTTCAAAATAATGTGTATATGAATATTATTTGAGTTTATCGGCGATCTTTTTTACTAAACCCTTCGCAATTGCCTGCTTAGACATCAATGGTCATTTATCTATCCTTGTATTGTTTTGCTCTAAAATAACGATTTGATCTTGATCATTACCAAAAACATTCTTCGAAACATCATTGGCTACAATCATATCTGCACCCTTACTCATTAATTTCTTTTGTGCGTTTTTAAGTAAATCATTCGTTTCCGCTGCAAAGCCAACTACTACTTGATTTGCCTCTTTATGACGCGCGACTTCACGCAAAATATCCTTAGTTTTTACTAGAGTTAAAGATAAAGTATTTTGCTCAGGATCTTTCTTTAATTTATGGTCGGCCACCTTTGCCATTCGCCAATCTGCTACCGCTGCAGCCATAACCAAAGCATCTCCCTGCTCAAATTCTCTCTTCACTGCAGTTAACATATCTTCACTACTTGCTGCATGAATCAATTCAATATTGCCTGCCTTAGGTAGTTCAACTGAAACATTGCCATAAATCAACTTTACTTGTGCACCAGCATCTGCTGCTTCTTGGGCTATAGCAATCCCCATTTTTCCACTTGAACGATTGCCAATAAAACGAACTGGATCGATTGCCTCTTGTGTTCCACCAGCTGTTACTATGACTGTTTTATTTTTCAGGATCTTATTTTGATTCAAGATATTCTCTACCCAAGCTGTAATTTCTTCAGGTTCAGGCATTCTGCCTTTAGCAACATAACCTTCAGCAAGCATCCCTGTGGCTGGTTCCATTACATGAACGCCATCTCTTTTTAAAAGTGATACATTGCGCTTGGTTGCAGGATTATTCCACATTTGATCATTCATAGCAGGCACAACTAATTTAGGTGCTTTTGTCGCCAAAATAGTTGTACTAGCTGCATCATCTGCAATTCCATTAGCCATTTTACTGATAAAGTTTGCTGTTGCAGGGACAACCAAAGCTAATTGACTCCAACGCGCTAAGTGCACATGAGGGATGCTAGCCTCATTTTCTTTTTCCCATAAATCATCTAAAACCGGATATTTTGTTAAAGCTGCCAAAGTATTAGTCGTTACAAAATGCTCTGCATTTTTGGTCATCACTACCCAAACATCATGCCCTTGTTTTTCTAAATTACGAACGACTTGAACAGCTTTATAAGCCGCAATTCCGCCTGTTAAATAAACTGTTATTCGTGTCATTTCTTTTGTTCCTCTTCTAAAATCATTCGTTTTCATTTTATCTCATTCCAGAAAATAGTAGAATAATTTATAGGGGTTAGATTTTGGAGGATAAAATAAAAAAGTGAGATTCATAGCAAAGATAATAGTTTCTTGTCTATTATTGATTACCCTTTCATCCTGTAGTTTTAATAAACAAGCAACTTCATATCCCAAAGTTAAAACAATTAAAGTAGTTGACGAACCGATTTTTCTTAAAAAGCCTCAAATTAGCAAAATGATTCCTTATTCACCATTAAGATTAAAAGATTTATCTACCAAAAAAACGATCCATATTAATCCAAACCAAATTTTGGAGCATTCAAAGAAATGACTAGGTTCATTTCTTTTTTAATTTGCATATAAAAAGGTTGTCATATATAAATTGGTCCTATAAAATTTAAGTAATACAGAAAGGAACTTCATATATGCCAAATTTATCTAATGATTTAAATTCAATTATTAACAAAAGACTTAATAATTTATCTGCTTCAAAAATTCGGGCATTTGATCAAAAGGTTTCAGGTATCCCTAGTATTATCAAATTAACTATCGGTGAGCCTGACCTTGCTACGCCTGAACATGTTAAGCAAGCGGCCATCGCTGATATTCAAGCTGATGATTCGCACTATGCTCCTCAAGCCGGAAAGCCGGAACTTCTTGACGCCATCAGCAACTATCTTGACCGTTCAATCGGTGTTCATTATGATCCAAAAAGCGAAATTTGCGTTACTGTCGGAGCTACTGGTGCTTTAAACGATGTATTTATGACCTTGTTAAATCCTGGTGATAAGATTTTAGTACCTACTCCTGTATGGGCATTATATTTCCAATTAATTAAGATGACTGGTGCAATCCCTGTTCAGATTGATACTAAGAAAGATGGCTTTATTTTAACCCCCGAACATTTGCGTCATGTTTTAGAGGGTCGTGGTAAAGGCGCAAAAGCAATCATCTTAACTGATCCATCTAATCCAACCGGCCGTGTTTACCCAGCAGAGACATTGAAGGCTTTAGCTGAAGTTATTAAAGAATATAAGATCTTCTCTGTCACTGATGAAATCTACGCTGAATTAGTTTACGGCAATGCAGAACACCATTCACTTTCAGAATATATTCCTGAGCACAACATCCTTATTTCAGGTTTATCTAAGGCATATGCAATGACTGGTTGGCGTTTAGGTTATATTGCTGGTCCAAAGCAAATCATGCAAAGCATTCGCAAAATCAATGCCTTTTTAGTAACCTCAGTAACAGACAATGTTCAAATGGCTGCTGTAGAAGCTTTAAATAATGGCCAAGATAATCCAATTCAATCACGCAAGATTTATGAAAGTCGCTTGCAATTTATGCAAACTGGTTTGGAGAAGTTAGGCTTTGAAATGGCCACTCCACAGGGTGCATTTTACATCTTTGCCAAGATTCCTGAAAAATATGGTACTGATGATGAAACCTTTGCATATGAATTAGCTCAAAAAGCAAAAGTTGGTGTTACCCCTGGCCGTTACTTTGGTAAAGGTGGCGAGGGATACGTTCGACTTTCCTACGCTTCATCAACTGAGCAATTACAAGAAAGTCTTCGTCGAATTACTGACTTTGTTAATAACTTATAAATCCATACTAAAAAAGAGCGATCCAACGATCGCTCTTTTTTATTTGTCTTTTATTCTACTTATTCCAAGTTGAGTTTTCTTTAGCATCTTCAGCGGCTAAATCTTCAAGACGCTTTTCAGCTGCCTTGACACTATCTTCATACTTAGCTTCAACTTCAATACCCAAGTCATTCAATTGTTGATCTGCAACTGGAGCTGGAGCGTGCATCATAGGTTCTGAAGCACTAGCGTTCTTAGGGAATGCCAATACGTCACGGATGTTGTCCTTATCAGCAAGCATCATAGCGAATCTGTCAAGACCGATTGCCAAACCTGCGTGAGGTGGGAAGCCCATGTCTAAGGCGTCAAGCAAGTAACCGAATTGTTCATAAGCACGCTTTTCAGTAAAGCCTAATGCCTTGAACATGTTTTCTTGGATTGAACGCTTGTGGATACGGATTGATCCACCACCCATTTCGTCACCGTTCATTACGATATCGTAACTACGAGCATGTGCCTTGTGTGGTTCAGTAGTCAAAAGTTCTACACCCTTGTCGTCTGGCATAGTGAATGGGTGGTGAGCTGCTACCCAACGGCCAAGACCTTCATCGTATTCGAATAATGGCCAGTCAACAACCCAAACAAAGTCGTAAACGCCCTTTGGAATAATGCCAGTTTCCTTAGCAAATTCACGACGAAGGTGGTTCAAACTGTCACAGCAGACCTTCCACTTATCAGCGATGAATACAACTAATTCTCCGCCTTCAAGATCGAATTCTTTCTTCAAAGCTTCCTTGTTTTCGTCAGTTAAGAAACGAGCAACAGGACCTGAGAATTCGCCATCTTCAAACTTAACCCAAGCTAAGCCCTTTGCATGGAAACGCTTGATGAATTCTGCCTTTTGGTCGATCTTCTTACGTGAGTATTCCTTAGCACCATTCTTAACAGCGATACCCTTAACAAAACCGCCATCAGCGATTGCACCTGAGAAGACTTTGAAGTCGCTGTCCTTAAAGATTGGGCTTAAGTCATGAATAAGCATACCGTAACGAGTATCAGGCTTATCACAACCGTACTTGTTCATTGAATCGGTCCATGAAATACGCTTAATTGGAGTCTTAAGGTCGATGCCCTTAACGTCCTTCATAATCTTCTTCAAAAGACCCTCAGTGTAGCCTTGAATAGTTTCTTCGTCTGCAAATGACATTTCCATATCGATTTGAGTAAATTCTGGTTGACGGTCACCACGAAGGTCTTCGTCACGGAAACAACGAGCCAATTGGTAGTACTTGTCAAAGCCAGCACCCATGAGCAATTGCTTGAACAATTGTGGTGATTGTGGAAGTGCGTAGAAGCTACCTGGGTAAATTCTTGATGGAACTAAGTAGTCACGCGCACCTTCTGGAGATGACTTACCTAAAATTGGAGTTTCAATATCGATAAAGCCATTTTCATCAAAGAATTCGTGAGTAGCACGCAAAATCTTTGAACGTAAGATAATAGCTTGTTGAACTTCTGGACGACGAAGGTCAAGGTAACGATACTTCAATCTAGTTTGTTCCGAAATTTCAACGCCATTCTTAATTTCAAATGGAGGGTTCTTAGCCTTGTTCAAAACAATAATATCAGTTGCATCAACTTCAACTTGACCAGTCTTCATGTCAGGGTTTACTTCTGAACGCTTAACTACCTTACCCTTAACTTGAAGTACGTATTCATTACCAAGTGAGTCGGCAATGTCCATTAACTTCTTACCAGAGTCCTTGTTAACAACGATTTGTACGATACCTGCACGGTCACGTAAATCGATAAATACCAAGTTACCAAGGTTACGTACACGTTGTACCCAACCATAAAGGTTTACATTTTCACCAATATATTTTTCAGTAATATTGCCACAATAATCTGTTCTTTTTTCGATTTTTTCCATTATTACTAGTCCTTTAATTCTTTCATTACTTTATTCATATCATTAATATCTTCAAGGCTAAGATCAATGGTCTTACTGTCAGCTAAACGCTTAACATTCAAGATGCCATTTTCAAGTTCTTTTTCACCTAAAGTGATTACATACTTGGCACCTTCACGGTCAGCCTTCTTGAATTGGCCCTTAAGCTTCTTCTGGTTAACATCAAAGTCAGCTTCAAAGCCTTGCTTACGCAAGCTTCTAGCAATTTCGATAGCCTTTTGAGCAGTGCCATCACCGATATTAGTAATGAAGAAATCAATGCCTTTATTTTCAAACAAAGCTGGATTTTGCTTTTCAAGAACAAGCATTAATCTTTCTTCACCAATACCAAAACCTACAGCTGGAGTTTGTGGACCATTGAATTCTTCAACCAAATGATCGTAACGACCACCACCCAAAATGGTAGTTGCTGATTCCCAAAGACTCTTATCTTCAACCATGAACTCGAAAATAACGCCAGTGTAATAATCAAGACCACGAACCAAATCATCATCAATCACATAATCAATACCTAATTGATCAAGCATCTTCAAGATTGATTCAAAGTTAGCCTTAGAATTATCATCCAAGAAATCACGAATCTTAGGTGCATCTGGTAAGAACTTCTTATCACGATCATCCTTAGAATCCAAGATACGAAGAGGATTATCACGTAATCTTCTTTGAGAATCTTCTGATAATTCGTCCTTAACTGGAGTGAAGTAATTTACTAATGCATCGTGATAATCTTTACGAACTTGCTCATTTCCCAAAGTATTAATATGCAATTGGTAGTTCTTAACGCCAAGTTCAGCCAATAAATCGTGACCCATCATGATAGTTTGAACATCAGCTAATGGGTTGCTTGAACCAAAGCTTTCCACACCAATTTGGTGGAATTCACGTTGACGACCAGCTTGAGGCCTTTCATATCTGAAAGTTGATTCCATGTAGAAAACGTTAAATGGCTTAACAACTTCAGGTGCATACATCTTATCTTCAACGTACGCACGTACTACACCAGCAGTTCCTTCAGGGCGAAGTGCAATATGACGACCACCTTTATCGTTAAAATCGTACATTTGCTTTTCTACGATTTCTGAACTATCACCACTTGAACGAGAAAAAATCTCATAGTTTTCAAAACTTGGTGTACGAATCTCGCGATAATTTGCACGATTGAAAAAGTTTCTAGCAGTTTCTTCGACTTTTTGCCATGAACCAGATTGTTCAGGCAAGATGTCCACTGTACCTTTAGGTTTTTGAACTCTCATTTAATCATCCTTTGTATATTTTGATATCCTGTTAAAAAATAAAAAAGCACCCTTGAAATAAATCAAGGGCGCTTAGATTAGCACGGTACCACCTTTTTGGTTGCTGCGATTAACGCTCGCCAGACGATCCATTATCTGTTAAAGGTGTCACAGACCGCAATCTATCTGCTCTCTCACCACAATGAGCAGTCTCTTTAAATAGATCTTTGCTAATCTTCATTCTTTGTCATCGATAATTCTTTTTTAGCTTATATTTTTATTGTATTAAAGTCAACCTTTGAAAGCGATTTTCTCTAAAGATCTAACACAATTGTGAATGGACCATCGTTTTCTAAGCTAACTTGCATGTCAGCACCAAACTCACCGGTCTCAACATGGAAGCCATCTTGCTCAAGTTCTTTATTGAAATCTTCCCAAAGTTCTTTTGACTTTGGTGGACGCATTGCTTCAACAAAACTAGGACGATTGCCTTTCTTAGTATTAGCCAATAAAGTAAATTGACTAACACTCAAAATTTCACCGCCAACATCTTTCAAAGATAAATTAGTCTTACCATTTTCATCTTCAAAAATACGCATCTTGGCAATCTTGTCAGCTGCTTTTTTCACAACTGGAAGTTCATCCCCATTTTTGATGCCGACTAATAACATAAAACCCTTGCCAATTTTACCAACGGTTTTACCGTCGATATTTACTTGAGCATGGTTAACTCTCTGAATTACAACTCGCATTAATTATCTGACCTCTTAGTTTCATAAACATCTGGAATATCACGCAACTTGCTTAAAATCTCATCAAGCTGCTGTGAATTCTTAACTGCAACTGTCACATACATATGAGCAATGTTGTCTTCATTAACCTTACCTGAAATATTATTAATATTCTTAGTAAGTGAATTCAACTTATTAATTACATCACTGAGCAAGTTAGAACGATTGTAGCCAAAGACTTCGATATTCGCATTAAATGATTGAACGCTGTTTTCTTCAACATTCTCCCATTCAACATCAATTAAACGGCCTTGCTCTTCTGCTTCCTTAGTAATATTTCTACAATCGGTTCTATGGATAGTCACTCCGCGGCCTTTAGTAACATAACCGATGATCTTGTCACCAGGAACAGGGTTACAACATTTAGCTAAATGAAGCATCAAATCACTAACGCCTTGAATCATGACGCCATTCTTATGCTTGACCTTCATTGTAGAACTAGAGTTTTTCTTTGGTTGCTCATCTTGAATAGACTGCTGACCAGAATTAAGGATCTTTTCTTCTAATTCTTTTTGCTTTTGCTTTTCGTCTTCACGACGTAAGTCAACGGTCAAACGGTTAACAACGGCTTGAGCTGATAAATCACCAAAACCAACTGCAGCATACAATTCTTCCTCAGTATGGTAGTTAAAGTGATCCAACAATTTTTCAACGTGCTCTTTATCCATGAAGTCTTTAGGAGCAAGTCCTTCTTCACGAATCATATTAGCTACCATTTGTTCACCGTGAGTGGTGCTTTCTTCACGGTCTTGGCCTCTGAAGTAACGACGGATCTTGTTACGTGCTCTTGAGGTCTTAACCATATCGGCCCAGTCACGGGAAGGAGTGGCATTAGTTTGCGTCATAATTTCAATGACGTCACCGTTTCTCAACTTGTAGTCAAGTGGAACCAACTTGTTATTTACTTTGGCACCAACCGCATGGCTACCTACTTGGGTGTGAATTGCGTATGCGAAGTCCAAAGTTACAGAACCCTTTGGCAATTCGTAAACTTCACCCTTTGGTGTGAAGACGTAAACACGGTCAGAGAAGATATCACTCTTAACTGACTTCATGAATTCGCCGGCATCTTTAGTTTCATCCTTCAATTCAAGAATTTCACGAACCATGTCTAGCTTTTCACCAGATGAAGTAGCTTCAACACCATTGAAGTTACCACGCTTGTATGCCCAGTGTGCGGCAACACCGTATTCAGCAACTTGGTGCATAGCTTCAGTTCTGATCTGAATTTCAAGTGGACGTCCACCAGGTCCGATGATCGTGGTGTGAAGTGATTGATAACCGTTTACCTTAGGCATAGCAATGTAGTCCTTGAAACGTCCTGGCATTGGCTTCCATTCTGTATGCACGGCACCTAAAACAGCATAACAATCACGGACATTTTTCACAATTACTCGGACAGCAAGCAAATCGTAGATTTCATCAAAATCCTTATGCTTATTAACCATCTTTTTATAAATGGAGTAAATATGCTTAGGACGACCATAGATTTCATACTTAATACCTAATTCATCCAAGGTCTTTCTCAGAGTCTTAATGGTATCAGCGATATACTTTTCTCTTTGACTTCTTTTAACATCCATTAAGTTAACGATGCGGTAGTAAGCCTCAGGATTTAAGTAGTGGAAACTCATATCTTCCAATTCCCACTTGATAGTACCAATACCTAATCTATCAGCTAGTGGTGCATAGATATCCATTGTTTCTGAAGCGATCCGGCGTTGCTTATCAGGACGCAAATGTTGCAAAGTATGCATATTATGCAAACGATCGGCCAACTTAACCATGATTACTCTCAAATCTTTAGCCATCGCAATTAACATTTTACGGTGATTTTCTGCTAAAAATTCTTGGTGAGACTTGTACTCATATTTGTTTAATTTGGTTACACCATCAACAATAAAAGCAACGTCTTCGCCAAATTTTTCCTTTAATTCATCATTGGTAACCGGTGTATCCTCAACAGTATCATGCAAAAAACCTGCAGCAATTGTATCCGGATCTAGGCCAAGCGTAGCCAAAGTTCCTGCAACTTGCGTTGGGTGAATAATATAAGGTTGTCCGGATGCCCGTTTTTGGCCAGCATGTGCTTTATTTGCAAATTCATATGCCTTCTCTACAAAAGCAACCTGATCATCATTCATATACTTTTTACAAGTATCAATCACTTGATCATGCGTCATTTCAATGTATTTAGACATTCTGGTCATCCCTTCTAACGGTAAATATTTTTATTCATTAAGCCAAAGGCTTCAATTATTAGATAAATCAAGCCAAACATTAAATTATATAAAGCAAATTTAGGCAGAATTGCTAAGCAAAAAATGATCGGCAACAATAAAAGCCACCATTTTTTAAGCTTTAATTTCAAGATTAAATTACCAACATGATAAGCGATCAAACTATTAATTATCATAAATAATATTCCCTCACGCCAAACAATTGACACGTGAAGAAGACTTGAAATGTAAGGCAAGATTGCCACTAAAATACTCCACCAGATAAGCGGCATCCATTGATAGGTGTTTAATTTTTTGATTATCGGAATGTTCTTAATTTTATCCCCTATTTTTCTCATTAAAAATTCGTGCCTCTCATCAAAGTTTAATTTAATTGATAATATTTTACCACGATTATTTTTCTTTTCTAGTGATAGCAAGTCCAACCCAACGACCTTGCTTCATGGTAAGATCAATCTTAAAACCATTTTCATCTAATGCTTTTTCAATCTTAGGCAATTGTAAGTAATCAATTCCTGAGAAGATAACCTGTCCACCTTCATTTAAGTGAGCATCCATTTGCGGAATAAGTTCAAGTAAAATTTCAGCTAAAATATTAGCCACGATAATATCAAATTTTCCATTTACATCTGCTAATAAGCTAGTTTTTTGAACACGAATATTTTTAATATCATTTAAAGCTGAGTTTTGTTCTGTGGCAGTCATTGATTCATCAGAAATATCAGTAGCTAAAATGTCTGTTGCACCAAGTTTTGAAGCAGCGATTGCCAGGATACCTGAACCAGTACCTACATCAACTACGCTAATTGGCTTCTTAACGATTGCGCGTTCAAGCCCCATCATTGCTAATTGAGTAGTCTTGTGATTACCGGTACCAAAGGCCAAACCTGGATCAAGCTTAATTAATTGTTGATCCTTAAAGGCAGGCTTATAGTCTTCCCATTTAGGCACAATAGCCAAGTGACGAGAGAAGTTGATCACATGGTAGTACTTTTGCCAAGCCGTGTTCCAATCTTGGTCTTCAATATAAGAGCTAGTAATTTTGGCATCCCCAATATTAAGACCATAGCCCTTAAGTTCTTGCATCTTTTCTTGGAACTTTTTAACCAATTCATCTTTATCTGCTTCTTCATCAAAGTATGCGTAGAAATAAGTATCTTTAGGCAAATCCTTGATATCGTCCATATCAACAACAGTTGAATCATGTAGCCAGCCAGCTTGTTCAAAATCGCTGCGGTTTCTAGATTCAACGCCTAAGGCATTCAAATTATCCATAGCATAAATGCTTAAAGCATCTTCTACTTCTTGACTAGTATCGATTTTAATAATTAATAATTTCATTATAGTAATCTCCTTTTGGGATTTTCTTTGTACAATGCTATCATGATAAAGGTGATAAATATGTCAAAGAAAAAGAATAAAAAAAACAAACTTGAAAAAACTTTAGTTGAAAAGATCTTAGATCAAAATAAGATCAAATATCGTCAAGCTTCATTTGCAGTCACCAAAGATAAAGGTGGCGTTGCACAGATGGACACTTCTATTCTAGAAGACAAAGAGCATTTAGTCTACAAAACGTTAGTCTGTGAAGGAAATAAAACTGGTCCATTAGTTGGTGTTGTTCCAATTACAGAGCACTTAAGCATGAAAAAATTAGCCAAAGTTTCTGGCAACAAAAAGTGTGAAATGCTTCCTTTGAAGAAATTAGCTAAAACTACTGGCTATATTCATGGAGCTAATACGCCAATTGGCATTTACTTCAAAGAAAAACTACCTATTTATCTAGATGATTCTATGAAAGGCAACGAAGAAATTGCCGTTTCAAGTGGTGAATTAGGTAGAAGCGTTTTCTTAAATCCTGAAGACTTGGCAAGATTCTGTCATGCACCTTTTGTCGATTTAAAAGAATAAAAGCGTTTTCAAATAATTGAGTCATCATCTTCTTTTTATGTTAAACTATTCATGTACCACATATAGAAACATGACAGATATAGAAGAAGATGACTGAATTGAATATATTATTAGGAATTGTTGGTTTTACAGTTGCTATGCTTGCTGCATTTGTTGTTACAGCAGTGGCGATTTCGAATTAACCAAAAATAAAATTGATAACATATTACTGATATAAAAAGAGCAGCTTGATGTTGCTCTTTTTATTTGCCCTCTGTTATTAAATTAAAGTAATTTTTCTAATATTATTTTCTTATGGTTAGTCGACTCGCTTTTTACAGATTATTAGTTTTACAAAAGAATTACAATTATTGAGTATCATTGTTATTTTTTGTGCTAAGTTAAAAGTGTTAAAGCTGATAATAAACGTTATATAACTTTTAATATCTAATCTTTCAAATTTCTAAAATACAAGGAGTTTAAGGAATGAAACATAAAAATAATTTAAGCTTCAACGCTAAACTTAACGGTAAGCAAAAATTTGGTTTTAGAAAATTATCTGTTGGTTTAGCTGCTGTTGCTCTCGGCACTACCTTTTTCTTAAGTAATGGTCAACTTGTTCATGCTGATGTTGAAAATAATACTCAAACTTCAGAGGCAAAAACTGAAGAAGTTGATAGTCAATCTCAATCAACTCCAAATCAAGATGAACATGTAGAAAAAGTTGATCAACCTAGTCAGTCTCAACAAGTAAAGGAAGAAAATAATTCTACTGCAGCTAATGAACAAACTGCTACAAGTAAAAATGATGAAGCAACTGCTACTTTAAAGATTAAAAAACAGCCTTCATTAACTGATCCTAAATTATTAGCAGAAAATAAAACTCAAAGGAATTTAGATAATTCTACTAAGGTAGAGACTATTTATGATACTTCAACTGAAGACCAACAAAAGCACTCTGTCATCGGTGGTCAAGGTTAGGTCAAAGTTGAAGTTACTAGTCCTGAATTTCAAGATGTTAAAAAAGGGGGATAAATATTCCGTACAATTTGGATCAGTTCAAAACTTTAACTATGATCAAACACCGCTTGCTGATGATTCATCATCTAAATTTGAAATATCAAATAAAGGAAAAGGTCTTTTCGAATTAACTGCAAAAAATAATTATGATCATGGCAAGTTTGACATAACTGCATCTGTTATGCCTAAAGAAATAGTTACAGAAAAACAGAAAAACAAGCACAAACTGCTACTGTAAATGAAGTAATCAAAGGCTACTACGAAATTGGTCCTAAAGCTCAAAACTTTACAGGCATCAGTGATCCTAATGCGGTAGTTCCAGCAAATGCTGAAACAGCATCCCCTAACTACACAGCTTCAGTTTCATATACCAGAACAAGAACCATTGATTTAGTTGAGGATCCTAACGGCACTTCTACTAAATGGTCAGATTGGTCAGTCCAAGACAATCAATCCTTCCCTGCTATCTCATATGATAACGGTATTATTAAGAATCAAATTTCTGATAACTATTACCTGAACAAGAATGGTGTAGTACATATTATTGGTACTGAGGATGGATTTAAAGTTACTGCTGATTCTAATGGTATTTCAGCAATTACCCCATCTTCTGATTTCTTAAGCAGTTTAGTTGCTAAAAACAATAATCAAGGTTCTGCTCAAATCAACGTTTGGATACCTTATACTCTTCATGAAAACATCACTGTTCATTATATTGATGAAGACACTAATGCTGAAATCACCCATAATTCTAATAATAAAGTCGATGCTTCTAAATTGGCTGATCCTCAAAATTATCAAAACGGCATCCCTAATACAACTGTTACAAATCGAACTCAATCAGTTATCGGATACTTAAAAGGATTAGGGTATCAATTTGATAAAGAGGCTACTGAGGGGCAACAATCTAATCATGTAAAATCATTAGGCAATGAGTTCACTTTTAACCTCAGCGAGAAAAACTTTAAAGGTAACAACGGTGTGAATGCATGGAATAGCAAAGATTTGTCCTTTGACAACACAGAGAATCCAAACGATCAGAATTATTACGTTTACCTTTACCATGCAGTTCGCACTGATCACCAATATAAGTCAGTCAAAGAACGCGTATCTTACTACTACGAAAATGGTCCAAAGCAAGGTCAACCTGTTCCAGATCGTTTCCAACCTAAAGACTATGATCTTTACTTTGTTCGAACCCAAGATGTTGATCTGGTTACCGGTGCCAAAAAGGATTGGACTAATTGGTCACTTGATGCTAAGAAGACTAGCACTAATAACAATGGTCTTTCGTTCAAAGCAATTCCATTTAAAGATCTTTACCAAGAATTAGATGATGGTTATACCATTGATCCTAATGGTAAATTTATCATTACTGATAACACTGGTAAGCATGAAAGTGAACAAGCTCTAATTGTCAAAGGCGAAAATGGTAAAATCAAAGTAATTCCATTTACTAATGATGAAATCACCAACTTACCAGAAAATGGCGTAATTGGTATTCAAGTTCCATATGCTGTAGTTATCCCTACTCCAGGATCAGAACCTAAACCAGAGCCCAAGTCACAACCTAAGAAGCTCGAACCTAAACCAACTCCTAAGCCAACTCCAGAACCAGATAAGCCTGTAACTCCTACTCCAACTAAAACGCCTAAACACAAGAAACGTACTCCAAAGAAGAATCACTCATGGAGTTCTAACCATAATCCAAATGGTGAAAATTTAGACCACAACAAGAAGAGAGACTACAGCTTTAACTACGTTCCAAAGGGCGAAGACTACAACCACAATATTGGACCAAAGAGTCAGAATATCCCTACTAACCAAAGTTTGACCTCTTCAAAAGCAGACCATAACTCTGCTTCCACCAACACTCTTCCAGAAACTGGTGAAAAGAAGTCTAACTTAGGCGTAATTGGATTAAGCTTAGCAGCTGTAGCTGGTTTAATGGGACTTGCTATTAAAAAGCGCAAGGATTAAATAAAAGCATAAAATAAGACTCCTGAAATATCAGGGGTCTTATTTTTATTTAGCACGACTTGGAATTTCAATAGTTGTCTTAGCAATAATGTGATCTTTCACTTTGGCTAAAAATTCATTTAGATAATAACCATCTTTTAATTCCAATTCATCATCCAAGGCATAGACTGTTAATGAATAATTATGCGTCTTATCTGGTGGCATAGGACCTGTGTAGCCCAATACCGGTCCTGAATCTTTGGGCAAAAACTTACTAATATTGCTGTTATAACCTTGAACAAAATCAATATTTTGATGATGTTGACTAATATCAGCGGGAATATCTTTGACTGGCAAGTTTGCAGCTAACCAATGAATCCAAGTAAAACCACAAACTGGAACTGAATCATAATCATAAAAACAAACTGCTAAGTTTTTTGCATCTTTAGGCACGTCAGAAACAAAAATGGGAAAAGAGCGGCTAGGCTTACCTTCAATTTTTTGATCTGCAGGTGCGAATTTGCTATAACGATCAAATAAGTAACCGTTCATTGTTGGTACTTCAATTTTCATATTATCACCTCATGTTCATTATATTAGTCCTTAACTCAAAAAGGTTATCAAAAGCAAATTAAAAGAGCCAGAAAAATCTGACTCTTTTTTGCTATTCAACTTTATTAATCCGCATGTCTCCACTTCTTGTCTGTTAAGATACGTGCGGCAAGCAGCCCAAAAGGAAGTGCAATGACAATCATCAATGCTTCAGTAATCCAGTAAGCACCGATGTTAATGTTAGTAATACCGAAGTTGAACACTGCGCGGTACATATATAGTCCTGGCACCATAATTACGATTGAAGGAACAGTAATCGCAATTCGTGGGAAACCAACTTTTTGTCTAACAATACTTGCCAAAAGCCCGGAAACAAGAGCTCCAATAAAGGCTGCTAAAGCCGGTGCCATATGAGCGTAATCAACTAGACTCAGTCGTAAAGTATTAGCCATCGCACCCATAATTGCGGCAGTTGCGGCCATATTCGGACGACTATTAAACATAATTGAGAAGCCAAATACCCCGCAGAAGCTGGCAATTAAGCGCAAGAATGTTAGCATCCCCGGATTAATGCTCAACTTAAGCATGGAACCCGGATGCAAATTCAAAATCGTAGCCACTGCCCACCCTGACATGGTGGCAATCGTAATGATCAAAAGCGCATAGGTCATTCTCTCAAGCCCAGATCTCATATCTAGCTTAGACATGTCCAGTCCTGAAGTAATGAATGGAAATCCCGGAATCACGAACAGCATTGCACCAATATAGCCGTAAGCATGATGATAATCCAAATGGAAAATCATCTTGCCAATGTGAAATGTCAAGAAGTAAACTGCACAAGCAACTGCTACAGCAACCGCGATTTTAGCTACAAGGGTCATTTTCCGCTTGCCCATGAGTGCTCGAACATAATTTCCTGCCCCTGCACCTAAGAAGGCACAGATAACTTCAGGCCAGCCGCCACCTAGTAAAAAGATAAAGCCTGCACAAGCTAAACCGGAACTTAGACCCGCAATTACTGCAGAATATGCTGATTTTTGATTTTCGATCTCACGCAAGCGCTTGTGAATCTGTCCAATATTCCAATTACCATGACCTGCTTCAAACTGACGAACGAATTTTTCTAGTTCATTCAATTTAGTCATATTAACATCAGTCGCTGGCAAAGATAGCGTCTGTGAATATGACTCATTATCTACGTCAAAACAGGTATACTCGATTGAAACCAACCCAATATCCGTCGAACAGGTAATTCCTAAAGTTCTTGCAATCGTGTCCATCGAATCACGTACACGCCAGGCACCTGTCCCACAACTTAACAGCATAATCCCTACTCGGCCAACAATTGAGGCCTTTTCTACTAGAGTAGCATCCTGTGCCATCGTCTTATTATCACTCTTGAAAAATTCCTCCCATAGAATCTTCATGTGATGTTTTTGCGACAAATGATATTCTCGTTCCTTTTCCTTCATTAGATTAATTACTTTCCCTCATTTTTAAAATTAATTAAAATACGCTTTTCTATTTTAACACAGTAATATTTACGGAAAGCATTTTATATTTTTCAAAAAATAAGCGTTCCATTTTACTATTTTAAATCTATAATGAATATATGAATCATATAATAAAGGACGGTTTATAGTGGCACAATTAACCGATGAACAACTTGCTAGCATTGCACATGACTTTTATCTCAGCAAGTTAAATATCGCAGAAATATCACAAAAATATAACCTATCGCGCTATTTAATCACTAAGGCGTTAGACGATGCAGAAATGCGCGGAATCGTTAAAATCAAAATTACTCAAGGAATTAAACGCAATCAGGTTTTAGAACGAAAATTCCAAAAGCTCTTTGGCTTAAAAGAAGCTTTTATTCTCAAAAGTTCTGAAAATGATGCTAACGACGATGAATCTGTTGTCAACTTCGCTACTAAGCAAATTCAAACTTATTTGCAAAATACCCATATCGCCGGAGTCACATGGGGCAGTACAATGCGCGGTGTAATTAACAACTTTAATGAAGAAAACTTTAATAAGCTCTACTTCATTCAGCTCCTAGGGCACGCCATTAATGCAAATCGCCGCAAAAATCCTTTGGTTCAAGACGCTGCAGAAAAATTCCACGCTAAAAGCTTAGGATTGCCTACGCCACTTTACATCTTAAATCCTAAAATTATTCCAGCTTTAAAGAAAGAACCCTACTTTAAAATAGTTGAAAATTGTTATCACAACTTAGACCTTCTTTTTACCGGACTAGGAACTCTTGATTCATTCAAGGCTAATCCATTCTTAGATAAAAATTACGGTCCGCAACTATTTAAGAACATTCCAGAAGAACAAGTGGCCGGATTAATTATGGGACGTCCCTATAATATCAACGGAGAATTTTTCACTGATTTCGAAAAACACATCTGTGGTATATCAATGAATGACATTATGCAAACACCTACACGCTTCTGCGTTGTTAATAATCGCTTTAAGTCTAAAGCACTATTAGGCGCTCTGCGTAGCGGCATCATCACCCACTTGGTTATTAATGATGATTTGGCCCACCGCGTTTTGCGAGAAGCAGAATAATTATTAGAGGGGATAATTATGAAAAAATCAAAATATGATCTATGGATCGGAGCAATCAATTTAATCAACTGTTGTCTATTTATCTGTTCCTGGTTTGCAATCTTTGGTGCAGATTTCACAGCTAAAATTGCCTTCTTTTTCTATCTTTTTGCCTGGATTGGCGTGATTCTTAATGCAATCGCCGTCGTTCAATCACACAACTTAAGCATTTCATTAATAGGACCGATCTTAGGCGTAATCGGCAATGCCTTATATGGTTTTACCGCTGTGTTAGCCTTACCGGCAGTGATTATCAATATCATTTCTGCATTCTTTATTTTCATGCAGCATAACAATAAGAAAAAAGTATGATCAGATTAACTTTTCGATAAATTCGATCTACAATGACGATAGAGGTGATAATTATGGAGTTTAGAGTAGATGACTGTATTCCAGATGTTGAAACAATTATGGCCTTAGCCGAGGACATCGCTGATTTTAATTTAAACGGTAAAAAACCAGAAGATGTTCATGTAGGAAGGATTAGCAATGTTTAAAGTTGCCCGAAAAAGTTTGTATCAAAAAATGCATCCCTGATTAAACAGATCAAGGGATGCATTTTTTAGCCTAAATATGAAATGGCAACTTGCAATTGTGCCAGCTTCATTGCTGCCTGAGCTACATTCTTGCGGTCAACATCAACATAAATTTCACAGTGGTCTTCGTCAAACTGATAACCTGAACCAAGAGCAATATCTGCCGCAGTCTCATATAATTCCATATCTTCTTGATTAGGATCAAGTTTAAACAAAATTCGACCGCCATCACTTACGCGGCAATGATCTTCATCTTCCTTTACCCATACATAAACGGTATCGCCATAAGAATCAATCATCATTGTCGCAATTTGCATGGTTTGATCATCAACCCAAATAATTTTGGTCTGATCGGCCGCATATTGGCCAATTTCATTATCTAATTTTTTAAGTTCATCTTGTCTCATTTTTACCTCTAACTACTACTTCACTATTATCATAATTTTAATTGTAACATATCCACCCTTTTCTGCTACATCCCCTTGACGGTAACCGCTTTCCAATTATACGGTGTTATTATCACAAATCGGAGAAAAATTATGAAAAAACAAGGTTTATCTGTTAAAAATGTTGTCGCTATAGGGATCGGTTCTGCCATCTACGTTATTCTGGCGCGCTTCACCTCAATTCCGACTCCTATTCCTAATACCAACATCGAGCTAGTCTTTCCTTTCCTAGCTCTTTTCGCAGCCATTTATGGTGCTAAAGTCGGTTTTGCGGTCGGTTTCATCGGCCATACCCTATCTGATTTTATTATGTATGGTCAAACCTGGTGGAGTTGGGTTTTGGCTACTGGTGTACTTGGTTTGATTATTGGCCTTGCCTGCAAAAAGCTTGATTTGAAAAATGGTATTTTCGGTATTAAGCAAATTTTGCTATTTAATATCACTCAAATTATTGCCAATATCATAGCCTGGATAATCGTTGCCCCTATCGGAGACATTATCATCTATAGCGAACCTGTTAACAAGGTATTTGTTCAAGGAATCAGTGCCACCCTCTCAAATGGTATCACCATCTTGATAGTTGGTACGCTTTTATTAAAAGCTTATGCAGGTACCAAAATTAAAAAAGGCAGTTTACGTAAAGAAGATTAGAAAGACTTAGGCATGACTGAACCTATTATTACTTTTAAAAACTTTTCATTTAAATATGACAGCCAGGCATTCCCGACGCTACAAGACATTAATTTAACTATTAATCGCGGTGAAAAAATATTGATTGCGGGACCATCTGGTAGTGGCAAGTCAACTATTGGCCGCTGCATCAATGGCTTGATTCCTAATATTGATACAGGAACGATTACAGGCGAATGCTTGATTAATGGCAAAAATATCAAGGAGACCGACCTCTTTGACCTCTCATTTACTACATCGACTATCTTGCAGGATACTGACAGTCAATTCATTGGTTTAACTGTCGGTGAAGATATCGCCTTTGCACTAGAAAATGATTGTCGTCCGCAAAACAAGATTAGACAAACTGTTCACCGCTGGGCTGACAAGCTAGAGATCAGCGATTTATTAAAGCAAGCACCGCAAAGCCTGTCTGGCGGACAAAAACAAACCGTGGCCCTTGCTGGCGTCTTGATTGATGAATCACCTATTATGCTATTTGACGAGCCCTTAGCCAACTTAGATCCCGCTTCAGGGATGAAAACGATGGCGTTAATCGATCAAATTCAAAAGGAATTAAACGCCACAGTAATTATTATTGAACACCGTTTAGAAGAAGTGCTCAGCCAACCGATCGACCGCGTCGTTTTAGTCAATGATGGCAAAATTATCGCCGATAAATCACCTAACGACCTGCTTCATCAAAACAAGTTAGAAGACATCGGTGTAAGAAGTCCACTTTATCTAACTGCTTTAACCAAAGCAGGCGTTGACTTGGATGCCATTCCTGATCTCACCTCAATAAAAGCTCTACCTGATGACGAAAAAATTGGACAAAAATTACAAAAATGGGCAGATGATGCTTCTTTCTACTCTAAGTCAAGTGTTATCAACGATTTTAAGCAATTTTATTTTGAAATACAGGCCTAATCGGGAAATGGCTCCCGGAG
>NZ_JAEHNT010000034.1:0-8522 GCF_016742815.1 Lactobacillus sp. A27 | reverse complement strand
TACCATATTTCTTACTTAAGTACGTTCCACGTTTATTTTCTAAAGTCCATTCTTCAAAAATATGAATTTTATCCTTTTTAGTTAATTTAGACATAGTAAAACCCTCGAGATTCATGTCCGAATTTCGAGGGTCACTACAAACAGCCTTTTATTGGCTGCTTGATTCTATTCATTTACTCATTATCAACAGGATTTCTTATAGAATGTCAATCATTATTATAGAGAAAAAAAGAGTATACTAAACATAACCCCCAAAAGACTAGTCTTTGACAAAGAGCCAATTATTCTTTTCTATTTTTACGCAAGTATTCAAACAAAATACCATCACGCAAACCGCAGTTAGAAAAGATCACTTCACTAACCTGCAAGTTACGCAATATTAAGCTAATCGGGATCAAACCACCGACGATCACGTCTGCTCGGTGCTTGGCTAAACCAGGAATCTTCATCCGTTCATCTTTATTCATGGCGATCAATTTACTAATCAAGTTAAAGATATAGTGTGGTGGCAAGTGCATCCCGTGAATGTCAGGCAGCTCATCAACTTCATCAGTAACCTCTCGTCGGTGAATCTTCGCGATTGTCCGGTTGCTACCGCCAAGTGCAATTAATGGCAAATTATGCACTTGTCCTAGCCAGCGCACCGTTGAAATTTTCTGCCCTGCCGCATTCATTGTGCTATACAAATCACTAGCTGAAATGGTATCAGCTAAGTTATAGTTTTGCGACAAAACGACTGAACCGATTGGAATACTTACCCGTTCTTTGCAGGCAGCATTTTGAACCCAAATCAGCTCCGTTGAAGCACCACCACAATCCATGATAATGCCGTTTCTGACTGGCAAGGTATTAACTACGCCAACGTAGTCCAAGTATGCTTCGGTACTACCTGAGATCACCTGCAAGTCCAGTCCAACTTCATCTTTTACTCGTTTTAAGAATTCCACTTGGTTCTTTGCTCCGCGAACTGCAGCCGTTGCTACCGCTTTGACGACCACATTATCATATTGCGTATATCTGGTTTTAAAGTCTTTCAAAGCTTGAATCGTTCTGTTCATTGGTTCTTCTTTAAGCGTCATTTCTTTGCCCATATTTTCAGACAAACGGACATACTCTCTAAAGTAACCTATTACTGTATAGCCACCATAATCGTCTATTTGTGAAATCTGCATTCTGACCGAGTTGGAACCCAAGTCAATTACTACTAAATTAGTATTAGTCATTTTCTCTTCCTCCTCAGTCTACTGTCATATTCACCGCGCAGATACTTCGTAAAAGCTTCGTAATCTTGTTCTACTTGCTTACTATAAGCGACAGCCCAATCAGCCATACACTTATCAAATTGCCTACTTTTTTGCAAGTAGCCATAAATCATTGCTGCCGTTGGACTTTGACAATGAGCTCGGGCCAAGATGAAGGCACAAAGCGTCGCATAAGCTTCAAAGCTTTCTTCATCCAGCTTAGTGGTATCAATTGAGTCCTTCATATCTCTGAATTGACGCACATAATAGCTGCGGCCTCCTGCTTCAGTATAACCCAAGAATGGATCATAGAAGGTTTGCAAGATGCTTTGACCGGTGATTACACGGCGCCCTTCTTCATAACCTTGCTGTTTAGCTTCTGCCACAGACAAATTAGACAAATCATACTTAGATGGCATTGCTTCTTTGATTTGCAAAACCAAGTGACTACCGTCTCTACCTGTCAGTAAAACCAGATAGCAGCGTGTACCAAAGCTACCAACACCTACGCTGTAACGAATAATGTCAGTCAGTTTAAAACTGCTCAGCAGCACCTTTACATCAGGTGAAAGCTTCTTTTGGTACTCTTCCATCGCACTAACTAATTCCTGATAAGTTTGATCAGAAATCCGTCTAGCACGTGGTGGATTTTCTTTAAAGACCAGCTTGCCATTTTCTTCAGTCGTAAATTTTTTAACTACCTTATCCGAATTATTCTTTGGTGCCTTATCCGCAATTTTCTTCAAAATCTTGACTAATTGCTTATCATCACTGGCTGTATTAAAGAAATCATTGATGCTGTATGAGGCGTAAAAACGGTCGAGCAGCTTTTGACCAGCCGCATCATTAATTCCGTCTTCATAAGCCTTGGCAGTATTCTTCAATATCTTATAAAGATTATCTGGATTATAGCCGTTGATCTCACCGATTAATTGGGCACTGACCATCAGACGCTTCAAATCGCTCTCCCAATTGCCAACTCTGGTTTCATCAAAGTCATTAAGTCCGAAAAGCAACTGTCTTTCAGGTGAAGCGAAAAAGCCGAAGTTGTTTAAGTGGGCATCTCCACAAATCATCACCCAGATTTTGCTTTGCGTGCTGTGCAACAAGTCATATTCCATGACACCAGCAGTACCACGCAAGAAGCTAAAGGCATTAGCAATCATGCGCTGATGACGCAACGGCAATAGCTCAGGAATCATTGTATCTTCCTGTGTCTTGATCATCTCAACGGCATCCCGTTCAACCGGTTTAAAAGCACCTAGTTCACTAACTGGCACCTTTTTAGCCTGCTTCTTGCCGGCTTCAATCAATTCATCTTTGCTAGCTTTTAATCGCAGCTTATCAATATTGAATCTTTTGCGTAAAAAATCCTTACTCATCCGTATCCTTCTTTTCCTCAAGGGTTAAATCATTGTCTTCTTTACGCATTACTTCAAAGACATCAGGATCTCTATCTTCATCTTCTTTTTGCTTTAATTCGCGTTCTTTTTCTTGGGCTTGATGAATAAAGTACTCTTGAGAGTTAAGGGCCTTCTTACCACGACGATCAACCATTGAATATACATCATTATGAAGTACACGTGTCTTAACGTTGTCATTCCACATAATATCGTAGATATGAAGTACACGTTCCTTCAAATCTGGCTGCAAGATTGGGAATAAGGTTTCAACTCTTCTGTTCAAGTTACGCTTCATCATGTCCGCACTTGAAAGGTAGACATCTTGATTACCATTATTATAGAAGTAATAGATTCGACTGTGTTCGAGTAATCTTCCGACAATCGAATGTACTTCAATATTATCACTAATTCCAGGAATATCGGTTCTTAAGCAACAAATTCCGCGCACAATTAAGTGAATTTTTACGCCAGCGTGAGAAGCTTCGTAAAGTTTACCAATGATTTCAGGATCAGAGAGTGAATTCATCTTCATGTGAATTTCGGCTTTACGGCCGGTTTTGGCGATTTCGATTTCATTATCAATCTTTTGATTAATGAACTCACGGATATGCTTTGGTGAAATTCTTAATTGTCTGAAGTATGGTGGACGAGAATAACCAGATAGCATGTTAAATAAGTTAGTGGCATCGACACCAAGGTCGCGGCGTGAAGTGAATAAGCCCATATCAGTGTAGAAGTGAGCAGTTACGTCGTTGTAGTTACCGGTACCCAAGTGAATGTATCTGCGAATACCATCTTCATCACGGCGAATGACCAAAGTAATCTTGGTGTGCGTCTTAAGTCCTTTCAAACCATAGATAACGTGACAGCCCATTTGTTCCAAAGTCTTAGCCCAATGGACGTTATTCTCTTCATCAAAACGAGCTTTGACTTCGACCAAAACAGTTACTTGTTTGCCAGCTTGTGCAGCTTGACCCAAGTATTTAATGATTGGTGAATTACCTGAAACACGATAAAGGGTCATCTTAATGGCTAAGACCTTGTCATCATGGGCAGCCTTACAAATAAAGTTTAAAACTGTGTCAAATGAATCATATGGGTGTTGAACCAAGTAATCTCTTTGTCTAATATTGGCAAAAATATCGCTTGAGAGAGCTAAATCTGGATCAACATAACCCTTGATTGGCGCATAACGCATTTTTTCATGACCCTTAACTGCACCAGCAAGTTTCTTAAGGAAGGTTAAATCAATTGGACCAGAAATCTCATAGATTTCATTCTTCTTAACCTTTAATTTATCAAACAAGCGCGAACGCAACTTTTCACCCATTGATTTTTCAATTTCAAGGCGAACAGCTTTACCATGTTCACGGTCTTTCAATTGCTTTTGTACACTCCGCAAAAAGTCTGAAGTATCACGTTCAGCCACGTCCAAGTCCATGTCACGAGTAACTCGGAAAATAGCGGCTTCCTTTACTTCGTAGCCGTCGAAAAAGCTGCTAACGAATTCTTTGATGATGTCTTCAAGCAAAACAAAACTATTGTCAGCCTTAGGCAATTTAACCAGACGCTTAAAGTTATTAGGAACTCTAAGGGTGGCGTAATAATGCTTACCATCTTCCTTGTCCTTCAAGCGAACAGCGATGTTCAATGAAGCATTGGCAATAAATGGGAATGGACGGTTGGTGTCATCGGCCATTGGTGTAATGATTGGATATAGTTCATCACTAAAGTAACGTCTAACGAACTCATATTGCTGAGCGTTCAGATCTTTGACTTCTTTAATGAAAATATTCTTCTTTTCAAGCAATGGTAAAAGTGAACGCCAATAAGTTGAGTATCTCTTTTCTACTGCTCTGTGTTCTTTTTGGTTGATGGCATCAAGCTGCTTTTCAGGAGTCTGGCCTGAAGAGTCAGTTGTCTTAATGCTTGCCGCAATCAACTTGTGCAAAGAAGCAACACGAACCATGAAGAATTCGTCCACATTACTTTGCGTGATGCCCAAGAAATTGATTTTTTCAAGCAATGGATTATCTTTATTGCGGGCCTCTTCCAACACTCGGTCGTTAAAGTCCATCCAGCTTAATTCACGGTTTTTAAAATATTCCGGTTTTAAAAACGGTTTTGTTTCTTCTTTTTCGTTTCCTAAAAATGTACTACTCATTGTCTATTCATACCCTCTTGTTTTAAAACAACTTTAATGCCAAATACATCCTCGAATAACTTAACGCGTTTGTTAAATGACCAACGTTCCAGCGTAATATCTGCGTTAGTTTTCGCTCTAATCACTAATTCATTGTTTTTCTTCAGTGAAATAACGATTTGCTTGATCTTTTGTTTGTGGGATGCATCTAATGCTGTCGCAATCCGCAAAATGGCAGAAAGCTTGGCCACTGTTAATTGAACATCTGGATCCAAGTGACGGTAGTGGTGTCCACCAATGTTTGGCGCAGAATCATCTCCATCATCGATAGTCTGATAACGACAAATCTCACTGACGATTTCATTTTCACGATCTGACATGCCAATCAGTTCATTAGCTTCGATAAAATCGGCTGATTGCTCATAGCGGCGAGCTTGATTAACAAAGCTGCCGATATCATCAACGGTTGCTGCCCAACCTAACAATTCTCTAGCTGATTTAGGCAAAAGGTGTACTTTACGTAAACGATCAAAAATGTGCAAAGCAAACTTGCGTACTGCGTTAGCATGGTGTAAATCAACCAAATAGCGTCGAGCCATATTTTGAGCTGAAGTCATCATGATATCAGTATCTTTGCCTCTCTTCTCTAGCATCAAAAGGCCGGTGACAACAGACATGTCTGTAATGTAAATCGTGCCAATATTTAAGAGAGAAAGGAATTGCTTGATTGAAATGGCATTAGGAATAACGTGTTCAGCTACAGCTGGTTCCAAGTCATAGTTTTGCATGATATCGTTAAGCGACATTTGGATCAGTTGATCATAGAAGTATTGAAATTCCTCGTGCGTAATTTGGTTAGCTGAGTTTTCTTTCTTCAAATAAGTATTATTCAAGGCATCAGCGTGTTGGATAATTACAGCGGCACGCGAATTATTCTTGATCTGACGAGCCAAGTGACCGATCTTCGCACCTAAGTAATCATTGATAACATAGATCGGATCATTAGGCGTTTCATTAGTGATTTCATTGATCTCTTGGATCTCTCGTGGACCTAAAGCCAGGCTCCAGCTTGATTCGAACTTATTGTTTTTAAACAAAGAAAGGTTGATCATTGCAGAACCAAGACTAAGCAAATAAGTGGCGTGGTCCTTGCCATCGTCATTTACTTCTGCTTGACTCTTCATCCCGCTTAAGACCTTGGCGTAGACGATTTGACCACCATTAAGCCATTCGATCTTCCAACCAGTTCTAACCTTGATCTGATCTGCAATAAAACTGGCAGACATTTCATCAATTAATTGTTCATTGCCGTAAAACTTGAAATCCTTAATCTGATATTCTGCTAACTTCTCTTTAAAGCCTTCAATTGCATCACAGATTTTGTCCATATCTTGTTCAAAAACTTGGCTTTTACTATCAGCTTGTAAAAACGAAGGCGAATCCAGTCGTTCAATGACAGTTAGATCCTTTAGATCTACTATGTTAAGTTGAATCTTATAGGAAGACATATAAATTAAACCAAATAAAGTTTTCTTCATTTGTTATTTTCACCTATTAATGCAATTACTTTAATATTATACTTTTACTCTATCTTAATTATATATTGACTTTTGATTATGATCTAAATTTTACGGCCTAATTTTGAAAAAATTTAATAACAAAAAAGGCACAATTTTATGTACCTTTTTCACCCTAATGACTATATGAATTGCTTACATGTAAGGGATACAAATGGTTGGAATGTCTCTCCATTGATAGCAAGTCAAATTCAACTAGTTCGTTTTTTAATTTATCTACTGTACAAGATTTGCAGTGCATTTCTTTCATCAAATCTTCATCTGAATAAATGATGTACATGTTGCCGTCGTCATCTATCCAATCCTTATTTTGTGACTCTGTCATCCGTAGAGTAAAAATCATGTAAAGATAACGAGCATTGACACTCATATCCCTATATTTTGGGTCATGGAAGAATGCCTTTGGCAAACCATTTTGTTGTTCAGGATAATCTTGGCCCTCTTTAAATCTTAGTTGTGTTTTCATTATATCTACCTCTATTATGTTTGTTTTATTTGTTTATTAGAAAATTATTAAGCCAAGCGAATAAAAAAAGCCCAGAGCTGATATGGCTCTGGGTCTTAATTGTATTCTTAATTAACGGTAGTCCTTGAGGAAGTCGACTAACTTTTGGTAGTCGGCATCGTGCTCAGAGTCATAAGCATCAACTAAATCAACAACCTTGTTGTCTTTGGTGATGATGCGGTATTCACGCAAATCTTTCTTTTCATTTGCGATTACAGTAATTTCACCTTTACCTGGTGTTGAGTACAAATCAGGATTTAGAGCTTCATTCAATTTGTCTGATAATTGTTGGTTAAATGCAATTGTGTTCATTCGCTTTTATCTCTTTTCTTATAAATAAACTCCAACACAATCATTATAACATTTTACCTAATTATGTTAGGCTTCTTATCTTAAATTAATTTTCCTTATCTAGTCTGCAAATGCACATCATATCTGGCGTTTGAGGTGCAACATCAATCGGTGTGATTGCCTTAGTTTCATAACCATTTTGCTTAAAGAGCTTAAGATCACATACCAAAGTGTCTGGGTTAAATGAGAGATAGATAAACTCTCTTGGCTGCATCTTTACGCTAGCTTCAATAAAGCCTTTTAACAAGCCTTTCTTAGGAGCAGTTGCAATAATGACGCTAGCATTTTCATTGTTTTTAGCTAGACGATTCATTACTTGATCAGCATTGCCGATTAGGTTTCCTTTTTATAAAATAAGATATCGATTAGCAGTGACAAGTGAAAATCAAATACTATACGTTTTTTTGTAACTTTAAATAAGCAAAATCTTATCAATTGTATTTATGAATATTAAAAAAGACATAACCTATTTAAATGAGATAAGCTATGTCTTTTTTACATTATCTATATTAAATCTAAGCGTAAACTCTTTGCTTAAGAATACCAACATATGGCAAGTTGCGGTAAAGACCATTGTAGTCCAAGCCGTAACCTACTAAGAATTCATTAGGGGCCTTGAAGCCATAATCATCTGGGTAGAAGTCAACTACACGTGTCTCAGGTTTATCTAACATAGAAATAACTTCAACACTCTTGGCACCGCGTTCCTTCATCAAGTCGCTAAGTGCCTTTAAAGTTCTACCTGTGTCAATGATATCTTCCATGAAGATTACTGGGCGGTTCTTAACGTCTGACTTCACGTCTTGGGTAATCTTAACCTTACCAGTAGAACTGGTACCTTCATAACTGGAGGCCCTAATTGGCTCAATTGTTAACTCGAAAGTTAATCTTTTGATCATATCACTGGCAAAGATCATTGCGCCATTCAAAACTGGAATGACAATTGGTTCTTGCCCTTCATATTTCTTGTTAAGGCGAGCTGCCATTTCATCCATGCGCTTGTTAAGTTGATCTTGATCAAATAATACTTTTTCGATGTCGTTATTCATGTTGATTATTTCCCTCTCAAATTAGTTAACGGTAAGATTTTAACATATATTTTTTTAATTTTATAGTATTTCGCTAAAATTGTTGGCCAATTTATTAATTAATCATATTTTTTATATATTATTGTTCGTGTTTTAGTGGGAGTAAATAAAAAACTATTAAGATTTTACACCAATGTCATTAAGTTAAGACATTGACAATTAAGGGTGCTTTTTTAGAGATCGAATCATTTGGATTCGATCTCTTTTTTTGTAT
>NZ_JAEHNT010000033.1:0-86516 GCF_016742815.1 Lactobacillus sp. A27 | reverse complement strand
ACGAGAAAGGAACTCCTTTTTCTAATGTTTAAAGAAATAAATTTAAGGAATCATTCATCCTTACACAAACTATTTTACAGTCTCTGATTTTCTTTACAGATAGGACATTATTAGTGTATAAATAACAAGTATGTATTTAATAAGGAAGAAAAACGCCGATTGTAAAATCAAGTTGAACACTTTATAAAAATAAAAGTCCATCTGGACCTGTTTGATAGAATGTTAATATCCACAAAAACATCTATTGGAGGTCACAAATGGACTTTTTACATTTTACCATGAATCAGCACGTTAAAGGCAAGCACTTATCATTTGAAGAGCGGGTTGTTATCCAAACACGTTTAAAAGATGGTTGTTCTATTAGAGCGATTGCTCGCGAATTGGGCTGCTCTCCTTCTACAATTAGCTATGAGGTCAAACGTGGTACTTTTTCTCTCTATCATGGCAATCAGCAGCGCTATAAGGCTGAACATGGTCAGAGTGTTTATCAGATTAATCGTCGTCACTGTGGTCGTAAATCGGACTTCTTGAAGAAAGCAAACTTTATTAGCTACGTCATTAATCATTTTTTTGAGGACGGCTGGTCACTTGACGTTTGTGCCAATCGTAGCTTAGCTATCGGTGAATTCTCACATCATCAAACAGTCTGCACCAGAACTTTGTACAACTATGTAGATCAAGGCCTAATTGCAATTAAGAACTATGATTTGCCTGAAAAAATTAAACGCAATACCAAGCTCCATCATATTCGCAAAAACAAGAAAAAGCTGGGACGAAGCATCGAAGAGCGGCCTAAAGAGATTGACCAGGGCAATGAATTTGGTCATTGGGAATGTGATCTTGTTTTAGAGCATAAAACCAAAGATGATCAGGTTCTATTAACGCTTTCTGAGCGCATGAGCCGTGAATTCTTGATTATTCGCATACCTGACAAGACACCTGCCAGTGTCATGCAGGCTTTTAAAATGCTTCAAAAACAATACAGCGAGCACTGGAATGACATCTGCAAGACGATTACTACTGACAATGGTTCAGAGTTTGCGGATCTAGCTAATCTGGAACAAGTCTCTAAAACGCTTATTTATTATGCTCATCCTTATACTTCTTGTGATAAAGGAACTGTTGAAAGACATAATGGCCTGATCCGCAGATTCATTCCTAAGGGAGACTGCATCAATAACTATTCTCTCCAATAAATCATTGATATTGAAACCTGGTGCAACTCTTTGCCTAGAAAGATCCTGGCATATCACACGCCAGATGAAATCTTTGAGAGAGAATTAGATAAAATCTATCAAACAGCCTAAATGTTCAATTTATTATTGCAATTTATGTTTGATAATGATAACTATGAGACACTTAGCCGTAAAATTGTACTATCTCAAAATTCAAATTGGAATAAGGCACTGGCTTTAGTAGTTTTGAATTATTCTTTGATCGTTAAGAAAATTTTTATGAAGAAAAGCCAGGAGGAGTATCCATACTATCGTTATCCTTACTTGGGCTTGAAAAATAAAATTAGTTATATAGTTGAATCGCTGGCAATTTAATTCAATGGAAAGCCTAATTAAGAACGTAAAGCAAGGTCAAGGTTATATGGTATCAACTTACATTGGTAATGCAATGACTTATAGTTTTAGCATTGATAAAGATTTCTTAATGGGTACAAAATCACAATTAAGTAGTATAGATAAGGTTAAAGAAAAGCAAAAAGAAAGTATAAAGTGGATTGACGCTAAAGTTAGATATAATCGTCAATTTGCTAGGCCAAATAAAAGTTACCAAAATGAGTTGTTAGTGGTAACTGAAAAAATTGTAAACAATAAGCAACTACTAATTAAAAATAGAGAAAATGTAATTTTATTTGAAAGTAAAAAAGCATTTCTTAATGCTTTGCCTAAAAATCCTGCTGCTCAGGGCTCTACTAAGCAACTTCGTACAATTTACTGGATGTTATTCAAGAAAAATGAGGACGAATTAAAAGATATATTGATAGATTGCAAGCCAATGTCATTAAGTTAAGACATTGATCCCAGAATGGCTTATTTGTGCTATCAAAAAAAAGACATTTACCGAGAAAAGTAATTCGATAAATGTCTCAAAAAATATTGTCAGATTTGTCAATGTCTTAACTTAATGACATTGGAGGTAGATTTTGATTCTTATGTATATGAATTTGATAGTATATTTGCTATCATAGAAAGGGAGTAATGCGCGAAAAAAGCTAAAATTTGAAATGTACGAGCGTTTAAACGGTCATAATGAATTTTATGAGTATTTGAATTCATTGACAGCTAAGGAACAGGCAAAACTGTTATCACTTATTAAGCAAGTAGAGCTTAATGGTATAAGTGTCGCTATTCAGCAACATTGGGTAGGAGTAATTGATTCAAATATTTTTGAACTTAGGGCTAGATTCTCTAATAAACGGATGAGAGGTTTGTACTCTCACGTAGATGATGACAAGTACATAATTACGCATGGTTTTACAAAAACGACCAAAAAGACGCCTCTTCGAGAAATTAAGCATGCTCATGATATAAGAAATGAATATTATGAAAGGAAAAATTATGAGTAAAAGTATTGATGATGTAATTCAAGAAAAAATGAAAAATCCGGGATTTAAAAAAGCATTTGAAAAAGATATGGCTCAGTTTAGTAGCTCAGTGGCACTTTTAAAAGCTAGAGAAGATGCGGGCTTAACGCAACGTGAACTAGCTGAAAAGGCTGGGGTACCTCAAAGTACAGTAGCTCGTATTGAACGTGGATACAGTACGAGTACCAAAACGCTTTCTAAACTTGCAAATGCAATGAATAAAACTATGAGAATTGTAATTTCATAATAATCAAAAAAGCCCACAACTTCTACAATTTGTAAAAGCTGTGAGCTTTTTCTTTGTTTTAAATTAACGATCTTCGTGGTTAGTGAAGTAACGGTAATCTTTACTCTTGTCGAATAATACGGCACGAGCGTTTTCACCATTTGAGATGGAGAAGATTGCGTCAGGGTATTTATCCTTAACTTCGTCTTCAATAAGTCCTCTCATCATTTCGTTGTTAGCCAAAACTGAACCAGTCAAAGCAATCTTCATTGGCTTTGGATCTTCGTAACGATTAAGACCAATAATAATATCGCGAGCTAACAAGTGAGCTTGATGTTGGATGATCTTGATTGCGTCATCGCTGCCTTCATCTGCAAGCTTAGCAACATGAACTGCCATGCCGGCAACTTCAGGATTAGACATTCTGTAGAATTTAGCGTTACATTCATCCATGTGTTCTACGTCGAATAACTTAGTGAACATTGGAATAAGTGCGTTATCTTCACGCTTGTCCCAGCTAAGAAGTGCAGATTGCATAGCTGAACGAGCAATAGCATAACCTGAACCTTCGTCACCTAAAATGTTACCGTAACCACCAACAGCGATTAAGTGACCGTTTTGTAAGCCGTTGTATACTGAACCAGTACCAGCGATAACAAGAGCACCGTCATCACCTTCAAGACCAGCATAAAGGGCTAAGAGTGAGTCAGTAATAGCACGGGTAGGTAAGTTGTTGATTCTTGATGAAATAGTAGCAGCAACTTCAGGTGCGTTACCAACAACTGAAAGACCAGCAATACCTACTAAAACGCGCATACAGTCGCCGTCAATCTTGTTTAACAATTCGTTAATAGTATCTGAGATGTTTTTAATTCCGCCTTCGTAATCAGCGTTAATTTGACCAGGACCGCCTTCTGCGCGACCAAGTTCTTTGCCGTTTTCGTCATATGCAATGGCAGTTGAGTGAGTACCGCCTGCATCTACACCAATTTGGTATGTAAGAGCCATATTCAAATCTTCTTTCTATATTAATTTATCCATATGATAACGTATTCATTTTATTACATTTTTATATTATAGGTCTAGTATTATTTCTCCATGTTAACGCTAACACTGATATTTTTGTTTATTTTTATGTAAATTACTAAGGTAATCAAGCTGATTAATAAGCCGATTATGAGAATCCATGGAATATAAATCAAAGTTATCTGATGTTTACCGGGATTGAGGTTAAAACTCAGAAAAGCATTAGCAAATAATACTTTATTTTTATGAAGAATTTTACCATTATCAATTACTAACCAGTTAATACTACTTGGGATAGTAGATTTCATGGTCATTTTTTTATGAAGGGAAAAATGATTGGATTTGATAACCAAGGCAGAGGGTTGAGTAATTTGAGGTTGAATTTGCTTAAATGAATGCATTTCTTGGGCTAGCTTTTTGGTATCTAAACGCCATAAATTTGTTGCATTTAAGTCTAAATTGTCTTTTTTCAGAGTAATAGCAATTTGGATACGTTGGCCACTTTGTCTACTTCCTAAATTTATCAGTCGAGTATTTGAATCACGTACTGTAAGGTTAACGAAACTACCGTTAACGTACATATCAATAGCGTTGTCATCAATATCACCAGGCAACTCGAGATAATAAGAAGAATTTGTTTTAGGCCTAAGGTTAAAAATTAGACGAGCTGATTTATTCTTTCTCTTTTTGGAATATTGCATCCAGCCGCCATCCCAACTTGAAACATTAATCTTTTTTGGATCGGGCCAAATTACATTATGGAAGAGAGTAGTAGTATTGCCAGTTGCCGCTTGTAAAAATTGAGTTTGATTTTTAGTGATATTACTAGGATCGAATTTCATCTTTTTGGTAGAAGTTGGTGATAAAAATAAAAGTGGCAGTGCATAATTATTTTTCATTAAAATTAATTGGTTAAATCGTTTTTGTAAATGATAATCACCAACGTCGATTCTTTGATTTTTATTATCATATTTCATTTGTTTTTTTTCTTTAAGTGGGGTGATTTCTTCATTAGGAAGAATGTAATATTTAATGCCAAAAAGATCGTCAGTAATTGGAGTACCGCCAAAATTGGTATAAGAATTGCTGTTATTAACAAAACCTAGATTATTTAACAGCGACAGCACATGTTGGTTGGAGATGGAATTGAAGTTGCTCAAACCATAATAATTAGCACTAAATGGATCATCATCGGAACGATAAAAATTCTTTTCGGTTCTATATAAGCTTTGATCATGATTAGTTTCATAGTTAGTAACTTGCGTTGTATTTTTTACAAAATTTTGATAATCGTAATTTTTTTGATAGGCCAAATTTCCTAATGATAAGACCAAATTAATTACCAATTCCAATTCAATTATTAAATAAAAGAATATTGCTGCATAATTGTTTTTATTATAAATAAAAGCGATAAACAGTAAGCCCAAAGCTAAAAAAGCTCCTGTGGCAATTTGAGCATTTTCATTTAAGAAATCAAATGATTGATCATTAAACGTGACAAAAAGAATCAGTCCCAAAGCAACAATAGCTAATGGCAGAACTTGCCATAGTTTGATTTTTTCTTGCTGATTTAATGCGATGATTGCTAAGTTTAAAGCTAAAAAAATCAACACAAAACTAAAGCGACCAGGGTACCAGACAGGAAATTGACCTAAGTGCCATAGTAAGACTAATGGTGTCCAAAATAGTGAAGCGATTAAAAATAAAAGCAGGAGGCCATTAGCTAATTTAGTTTTCCAATTAATTTTTTTATTTAGAAAGTAAAGAATAGTCAACAACAAAAAAGGAAGAGGAATAAAAATATTTGGCATCCCTTCTTGCATTTCATGAAAATTATAAGCACCATCGGCAAGCTTAGTTATTTGATTATATGGGATAAATTGAAATCCCCATGACCAATTTGCAGAAGATGCTGCCTTTCCTTGCAACATTTCAATAAAAACTGGCAATAACATAAAAGCATCTAAAAAAGACCCCAAAATACTTTTTATTAAATATGATTTAAAAATAGACCATTGCTTTTTTCTATTGAAGAAGAAAATCTGGGTCAATAAATAAAGAAAGCCAAAAGCTAATGTCATAAATGCGGTATAAAAATTGGTAAACCACAGTAAAAATGTGATTAAGATTAGATGGCTTTTCTCTTGCTTTAGCGTGCGATCGATTTCATTAATTAAAAGAGGCAAAAGTATAACTGAATCTAGCCACATCAAGTTGAAGTGGTTGGCGATAACATATCCTGATAATGCATAGGCGCTGCTTGCAGATAAAGCGTAGAATGGCATATTTATTTTTTGCTGCCAGTAATAATAACTAGTTAGGCCACTTGTAGCGATTTTTAGTCCGATAATTATTAAAATAGCTTGCGGTAATAAATTTTCTGGAAATAAGAATAAAAGTAAATTAAACGGGCTAAAAAGATAATAAGCATCTGTTGCTAACATCGATCCGCCTAATCCATTTGAAAAGGAATAAATTAAGCGAAGGGGATGAGAAAACAAGTTATTTCTAAAAAAAGCGAGGAAATCAACATATTGTTGCCCCAGGTCTACTGTTAAAACGCCATTTTTGGTATAAAAGAAGTAGCTGAAGAAAATTAAACCAGGTAAAATAAAACTTAATAAAAAAAGAAGATTTTTTTTAGCAGTAAATAATTTATGGATAGTAAAATAATTATTCATCTTAAAATTTAGCTAAGCTCCATTCTCAATCGTAGAATTAACGTTCAGTTTTTGTTAAAATACATACAGTTTTAGTAAGGGACGATATACGTGGATTATTTTAGAAAAAATAGTGGGACTGGTTCAAACAAACAGTCTTCTACTCCAATAAGAATGCGAATCATCGTAGGGGTTATCCTTGTGCTTTTTGCGATGTTGATCGGACAACTGGCTTATTTACAGCTAGTATATGGATCTCGTTTTAAAGCAGAAGTACAACAATCGGATTCGACAGTTGTTTCAAATCAGGTGCCGCGAGGTGTTATGTATGATGCTAAGGGACATGTATTAGTAGGAAATAAGGCTACTAATGCTATCACTTATACTAAGAGTGCTTCGACCACCACAACGCAGATATATCAAATTTCTAATGCGTTGAGCAACTATATTAAGATTACAGATGAAAAGCCGACAAAGCAAATGATTGCCGATTATTATTTAGCTGATGAAGATAATAATACTAAGATTTCAGCTGAATTGCCTAAATCAGCTAAGGTAGATGCAAGCGGAAATAAGAAAACTAATTCCGAGGTTTACCAAGCCGCAATTGCTTATGTTGAAAAAATGGATCCTAAGTTAACTGAAAAGCAGAAAACGGCCGCATTGATCTTTAATAAGATTTCTGGTGCCTATACTTTATCAACTATTTATATCAAAAATAAGGGCTTAACTGATAAGGAAATCGCTCAAGTGGGTGAGCACCTATCAGAGTTGCCAGGTGTCGGTATCGGAACTGACTGGCAAAGATCTTATCCAAATGGTTCATCTATCCAAAGTATTATTGGTTCAGTTTCTACTGAAAAATCCGGATTACCTAGCGATAACTTGCAGTACTACTTGAGAAATGGCTAT
Source organism: Lactobacillus sp. A27 (assembly GCF_016742815.1). Taxonomy (NCBI): domain Bacteria; kingdom Bacillati; phylum Bacillota; class Bacilli; order Lactobacillales; family Lactobacillaceae; genus Lactobacillus; species Lactobacillus sp. A27. The sequence continues at coordinate 79,096 of NZ_JAEHNT010000033.1, read as the reverse complement.
TCTCGTAATGATCGAGTAGGTACTTCATATTTGGAAAAGGAATATGAACCGCTATTAAAAGGAACGAAGTCAACTAGCAAGGTAACTACTAAGTCTAATGGTAATATTCAACAGACTAAGACAGTTTATGATGGACAAGCTGGTGCCAGCTTAATGTTGACCATTGATGCCAAGTATCAAAAGGAAGTTCAGGCATCTTTGAAGCGAATTTATGGTTCAGCTATTGGTGCAGGAGCAGCTCGCTATTCTAACGGTGCCTACGCCGTGGCAATGAATCCAAATACGGGAGCATTATTAGCGGTAGCTGGTATTAACCGTAATACGAATACAGGCAAGACTACCGATAATGCCTTAGGTGTAATCAATCAGTCATTTGTTATGGGGTCAGTAGTTAAGGGTGCAACTGTTTCTGGTGGTTTGATTAATAAAGTTATTACTCCTACTAGCAACACTTTGCCCGATACGCCAATTTATCTTCCAGGTTCACCAGTTAAGAAATCTGTTTACCCAGTCGGAACATTCAGTTCATTGGATGCCGAAACAGCGCTAGAAGTTTCAAGTAACATTTATATGATGCACTTAGCAATGAATTGGGTTGGTGCAAAATATGTACCTAAGACCTACATCCATATGCCAGACAATGCTTTTAATACTTTAAGAAGAAACTTTGCAATGTTTGGTCTTGGTCAAAAGACTGGTGTTGACCTTCCTGGTGAAGTTGCCGGAATTGAAGGTAAGTCCTTCAATTCTAAAGGAAATATTCTTTCTGGTTCAGTACTTGACTTGGCATATGGTAACTATGATGCTTATACACCAATTCAGCTTGCTCAATATGTATCTACAATTGCTAATGGTGGTTATAGAATGCAGCCATATATTGTGCAGTCTGTTGGGAAGACAAGTAAAGACGGCAAGAAGATTTATATTAACTACAATAAGAAGCCAAACGTTCAACAGTCTATTCCATGGACTCCAGATGAATTAAACGTAGTTAGAAAAGGATTCTGGCGTGTAGTACATGGTACAAATGGTTGGGGTACTGCTCACTACTTGAAAGATGTTAAACCATCAGTTTCAGGTAAAACTGGTACTGCCCAAACTTTCTACTATGATGCTGAACACCCTAATAGAAAACATAATATTGAATTAATTAACGCTACTTTCATTGGTTACGCTCCATCTAAAAATCCAAAGTTTGCTGTAGCTGTGGTGTTCCCAGGTCTTGATCCAGACATGGAAGGGAAGTATACTTTGCAAGTCGCTAAAGCAATGATTCAGGATTATTTTAAACTTCATTCAACAAAATAAAGAATTAACACTGGTCAAATTGCTTGAAAAATGCTATTCTAGTACAGTCAGAATAAAAGTGTAGGTGGTGAAAAAAATGGCAGATAACATCATTTTAGAATGCACCGAATGTGGCGATAGAAGTTACTTATCTAAGAAGAACAAGCGTAAGCATCCGGAACGTTTATCTTTGAAGAAGTATTGCCCAGTTGAAAGACGCGCAACACTTCACCGTGAAACTAAGTAATAAATCAAAGTAGCAGGTTGTGTGCCTGCTATTTTTTGTAGGTAAAAAATGAAAAAATCAGAATTAAGAAAAATACAAATAAATAAATTAAAGCGTTTTGCCAAAACTGAAGATAAAAAATTAGAAGATACAATTTTACTTAAAAAGTTAATGGAATCTGATTTAATCAAAAATAGTCAAACTATTGGAATAACTGCTTCTCTACCTTTAGAGGTGGATACTTCCGAAGTAATTGCTCATTTATGGGATGAGGGTAAAGAGGTATATTTGGCCAAAGCTGAAAATGATCAAGATCATACTTTAAATTTTTTGCATTACACATATATGAGTAAATTGAAAAAATCTAGTTTTGGTGTAGAGGAAATCGCTGACCCAGATGCTATGGTTAATAATCATTTGGACTTGGTGATTGTGCCTGGATTAGCATTCGCACTTGATTCTCACGTTCGTCTTGGTTTTGGTGGCGGCTATTACGATCGCTTTTTAGCAAAATATAATCCTAAGACTGTATCACTAGTGAATTCTCAGATGCAATTCCAACATGCTGAATGGCCTGTTGAAAACACTGATATACCAGTTCAGACGCTGATAACTACTGAAACACATTAATTAATTTAAGGAGGCTGGAATGAAGCAAAAAATTAACCTCTCACAAATATTTGTGACCTTAGGAATTTTAATAGTTTTATTAATAGTCTTTTTAGTTGAAGTCTTTTTAGGTGGCTCCGAAAGCGTCAATGTTTTGATGAAAATGGGAGCCATGAATAATTATGCGGTAGTCGCTGGTCATCAATGGTGGCGTTTATTTACTGCTCAATTTTTGCATATTGGTGTCATGCATTTAATATCAAATGCTGTCATTATCTATTACATGGGTCAATATATGGAGCCAGTTATGGGTCATACGCGCTTTTTAGTTACGTATTTATTGGCTGGAGTTGGTGGTAATTTATTTAGTTTGACTTTTAGTTCAGATCGAAGTTTAAGTGCAGGAGCTTCAACAGCTTTGTTCGGACTTTTTGGGGCTATGGTTGCCATTGGCTTGCGTAATTTCCATAATCCAATAATTAGTTTTTTAGGAAGACAAGCTTTTGTCTTAGCACTGATTAATTTAGCGTTAGATATTTTCGTACCCGGTATTGATATTTGGGGTCATATTGGTGGTTTAATAACTGGCTTCTTGTTAGCTATCATTTTAGGTGATCGCGTAATGCGGACGTATAATCCTAAGTGGCGCGCTTTAGCGGGCGCTGTTTTGATCGTTTATATAGTGTGGACTGTTAGAACAGGAATGGTTATTAACTTTTAAATGAAGACTTTATACGATGTACAACAACTTTTAGAAAAATATGGCATTTTAGTTCATGTTGGTAAAAGAATCTGGGATATTGAATTGATGGCGCTCGAACTTGATAATATCAATAAAGCCGGTTTAATTGATCAACATGATTATATGATTGCAAAATTGATTTTACGTAGAGAACATAGAATCGAAGAACTAAAAGAGGAAGATAAAAAGAAAAAGGATAGCAAGTAAATTAGTTTAGCGGTATCATTATATTTGTAAGTTTTTATGGAAGGGCAGATTAAGGTTTATGTCGAGTTTTTTAATTATCTTAGATTTAGTTTTATTAGCCATTATTTTAGTCTTTGTAGGTATTTGGGGATGGAATAAGATCCAAGCCAAATCTATCGGCGGTGAATTGACTAATGAAGAATTTAAGGCAGGCATGCGCAAGGCACAAATTATCGATCTGCGTGAAAAAGAGCCGTTTAAGCGCAAGCATATTGATGGTGCCCGCAATTTGCCATATACAATGCTTAAATACCAATATAATGAACTTAGAAGTGATTTACCGGTTTATCTTTACTCAGATTCAAACACAATTACTTTGAGAGCTGCCCGTTTCTTAAAGAAGAAGGGCTTTGTTTCAATCCACTGGCTTAAAGGTGGTTTTGAAACTTGGGATGGTAGAACTAAAAAGTCTAAATATTAATAAAAAAAGACACATTTAGAGCTGAAGGAGCCTAAATGTGCTTTTTTGTATCAAAAATAAAATTGAAAAGATGATGATATGCAAAAAGTACTAGCAATAGTAGGGCCAACTGCCATTGGTAAAACAGATTTGGCAATTTCTTTGGCGAAAACGTTAAATGGTGAGATTGTCTCTGGTGATTCTATGCAAGTTTACCAAGAAGTGGAAGTCGGTACAGCTAAGGCAACTAAAGAAGAGCAGGCAGAAGTTAAGCATTATTTAGTTGATACACGATCAGTATTTGATGAATATTCTGTCAAAGATTTTGTTGGTGAAGCTACTAAGGCGATCACAGATATTAGTGAAAAAGGTAAATTTCCTATTTTAGCAGGCGGAACAGGCTTTTACGTTAATGCTCTGTTGAATAAAATGCAGTTGGGAGAAAAAAAGGACGAAGACAGCGGAACTTCCCAAAAGTGGGAAGTTTATTTAAAGCAGAATGGACCGCAAAAGTTGTGGGATATTTTAAATGAAAAAGATCCAGAAGCTGCTAAGAAAATCCCAGTTCCTAATTCGCGCAGAACGATGCGGGCATTAACGGTGATTGATCGTACAGGTGAAAAATTTTCACAACAACAAAAAAAGATTGAACCTAGATATGATTATCTGATTATTGGTTTAAATTCTGACAGGCAAGAAATTTATCGCCGAATTAATTTGCGCGTTGATCGCATGATGCAAAAGGGGATGCTAGAGGAGGCAAAGTTTATTTATCAAAATAGGGATAAAGAACATCAAGTATTGCAAGCTATCGCATATAAAGAATTTTTTCCTTATTTTGAAGGCAAAAAAGCTTTAGACGAGTGCGTTGAGCAACTTAAAACTGCATCTAGGCGGTATGCGAAGAGACAGCTGACATACTTTAGAAATCAGTTGCCAGTTAATTGGTTTGATCCATTAAATGATCCTGATTGTAAGGCAAAAATTATTGAAAAAGTAGAGGCATGGAAGAATGAATAATATACCAGATGAATTGCAAAAAATAGTAAAAGAAGTAGATAAACAAATAGCTCCTAAATTGGCAGAAATTGAGGATCAGATTGTTTATAACCAGGCTAAGGTATTGCAAGCATTTCAAGATAATAGCGTAGCAGAAGTTGATTTAAACGGTGCTACAGGCTATGGTGATGATGACATTGGTCGTGATAAGTTAGATCGAGTTTATGCGCAAGTCTTTGACACGGAAGATGCATTAGTGCGCCCTCAGTTTGTTTCAGGTACTCATACTTTGTTTACAGCATTGAATGGTAATTTGAAATATGGCGATACTTTGACTTATTTGACGGGGATGCCATATGATACTTTGCAAAAGGTAATTGGTTTAACTGATGACAAGCGTGGCACTTTGGCTGAAAAAGGCGTTAAGTTTTCATATGTTCCGCTAAAAGATAATTTGGTTGACTATGATGAAGCTGAGAAGATTCTCCGTAGAGATCAGCCTAAGGTGGTAGCGATCCAGAGATCACGTGGTTATTCGACTCGTAAGACTTTTACTATCGACCAAATTAAAGAGATGATTGCTTTTGTTAAGAAAGTTAGTCCACAAAGTATTGTCTTCATTGATAATTGCTACGGTGAATTTTCTGAAAAGCATGAAGCAACAGAATATGGCGCAGATTTAATGGCCGGTTCTTTAATAAAGAATGCCGGTGGTGGTCTTGCTAAGATGGGTGGCTATATTGTCGGTAAAAAAGATTTAGTGGAAAATGCTCGTCTTGCACTTACCGCTCCAGGTTGCACTGATGAAGGAGCAACAATTGGTAACTTGCATGACTTCTATGAGGGCTTTTTCTTAGCACCTAATGTAACTGGTATGGCTGAAAAAGGTATGATTTTTGCGGCAGCCTTGTTTGCTAAAATGGGAATGAATGTCACTCCCGCATGGGATGAAAAGCGTAGCGACATTATTGAAACAATTATCTTTAATGATCCTGACAAAATGATCAAATTCGTTCAAGAAGTACAAAAGAATTCTCCAATTGACTCTTTTGTTACTCCAGAAGCAGTTCCAATGGAAGGCTACGAAGATAAGATTATTATGGCAGCGGGGAACTTTGTTTCAGGCTCAACTATTGAGTTTTCTGCAGATGGTCCAGTTAGACCACCTTATGCGGTTTATATGCAAGGTGGCTTAACATATGCGCATGATAAAGTAGCTGTTATTAATGCTGTAAGGGATACATTCTTTAATCAAAAATAATTTTAAATTTTTACTAGACCAATTTGACATTTATAAATTGGTCTGCTATTGTATTAGTCAGTTCTAGGAGATAAAAATAAATCATAGGACCATATCAATTTAATATTTTTGTTTTTATAGGTGGATAAAACTATGAGTAAACAATATACTGCAGAAGAAATTAGAAAAGAAGTTGAAGATAAAGACGTTAGATTTTTACGTCTTTGCTTTACTGATATTAATGGTACTGAAAAGGCTGTTGAAGTACCTAAGAGTCAATTAGACAAAGTTTTGAATAACGATATTCGTTTTGATGGTTCTTCAATTGATGGCTTTGTTCGTCTTGAAGAAAGTGACATGGTTTTATATCCTGACTTTTCAACTTGGACAGTTTTACCTTGGGGTGATGAACACGGTGGTAAGATTGGACGTTTGATTTGTTCAGTTCATACAACTGATGGCAAGCCTTTTGCAGGTGACCCAAGAAACAACTTGAAGCGTGTTATTGGTCAAATGAAAGAAGCAGGCTTTGATACATTTGATATTGGTTTTGAAATGGAATTTCACCTTTTCAAGTTAGATAAAGATGGTAATTGGACTACCGACGTTCCAGATCATGCATCATACTTTGATATGACTTCAGATGATGAAGGCGCAAGATGTCGTCGTGAAATCGTTGAAACTTTGGAAGGTATGGGCTTTGAAGTTGAAGCAGCTCACCATGAAGTAGGTGATGGTCAACAAGAAATTGACTTTAGATTTGATGATGCATTGACTACTGCAGATAGATGCCAAACCTTCAAGATGGTTACTCGTCAAATTGCAAGAAAGCATGGTTTGTTTGCTACATTTATGGCTAAGCCTGTTGAAGGCCAAGCTGGTAACGGTATGCACAACAATATGTCACTCTTTAAGGGTAAGCGTAATGTCTTCTACGATGAAAATGGTGAATTCCACCTTTCAGATACTGCTCTTTACTTCTTGAATGGTATTTTGGAGCACGCTCGTGCAATTACTGCAATTGGTAACCCAACTGTTAACTCATACAAGCGTTTGATTCCTGGTTTTGAAGCTCCTGTATACATTGCTTGGGCTGCTAAGAACCGTTCACCACTTGTACGTATTCCTAGTGCTGGTGAAATTAACACTCGTTTGGAAATGCGTTCAGCTGACCCAACTGCTAACCCATATCTTTTACTTGCTGCATGTTTGACTGCTGGTCTTAACGGCATTAAGGAACAAAAGATGCCAATGAAGCCAGTTGAAGAAAACATCTTTGAAATGACTGAAGAAGAAAGAGCAGAACATGGTATCAAACCATTGCCAACTACTCTTCACAACGCAATTAAGGCATTTAAGAATGATGATTTAATCAAGTCAGCTTTAGGTGATCACTTAACTCATAGCTTTATTGAATCTAAAGAATTAGAATGGTCTAAGTATTCACAATCAGTTTCAGATTGGGAACGTCAACGTTACATGAACTGGTAAAATAGCTAATTAATAAGAATCCTCATAGTTCGAAGCTATGAGGGTTTTTTGTTGTATAATCAAAAATGGATATTTTGATTATAACGATGGAGAAAAAAGTTGAACAAAAAGATAAAAGTTGGGTTAATTACTTGTTGTAGTTTGTTACTTTTGACAGGGTGCAGTCCCGTGAGTCATAAAACGCAGCATCAAGAAAAGAAAATAGCGGTAGTCAAAAAACATTCTTCTAAGAAAATCGTAAATGAAGATGGAGTCAGGTTATCTACAAAGCTGACACCTAAAGAAATTGCAAGTGCTATTACGGTGTGTGCTGCAAATAAATATCATGGAACTTGGGTAAAAGTATTAAATGAAGCAAGAACTAATGGCTTAAAAATTAGTTTTCATAATCGAAGCGATTATCCCAAAATCACTAATGGTCAGGGATATGTATATGGAGTAAGTGCTGATAAACAAAATAGTGGAGCATGCTATACATTAAATGATGACCAGATTTTTATCTATGATAATCAAACTGAATTAGGCTCAATTACAGTAGATAAAATGGTTAAATATTTAAATACACATAATAGTGCTGGCATTGTTAAAAGACTAGCTAATGATGTGGTTTTAGGTACAGCTGATAATAATTCAAATGGCTCTAGTACTACGAAAATAGCAGGCGATAGAGGTTTAGATAATGCACCTGCAGAGATGCTAGGAACTTGGTACTCATATGATAATCATGAAAAAGCAACCGTAACTTTTACTGAACATACTATCGAAGAGACAGAAGATGGGCGTACAGTTACGACAGAACTGCATAAAATGAACCCAGATCGTGATCGCGGTGATCATGATCAAGATAAGGCTTATTGGGCTAAAACCAAGCATTGGGCAACTATTTCTAAGTTTAAAGTGCCTGAAAGCAAGCCAAAAGATAATAAGCTGTACTATAACATCTATGGTTGGAATGAAACCGCTGGCGATGGTGAGTTTTATGCTCTCCATACAGAAGAAAGTCAACCTGTATTAATATTAGCTGGAGGTGCAGGCATATGGACCGATGCGGTATATTGGAAAACACCAGAATTAGCTCAAAAATATGCTGGAAAGAAGTTCCATGATTTGCGTTATCGAGAAATGGATTAATTTGCTAAAAAAGCTTTAATGAATTTAACAAAATCAACTTTCTAATGTAAAATGCTATATAATAAAAATGCTAATTAGTATCCCTAATTTTCGTTAGGGGTATTTTTGTATTATCGGGAAGAATGTTGAAAGTATTGCAATGAGCAAAAAGATATTAGTATTAATTTTTTTAATAGCTACAGCTCTAAATCTCAGTGCTTGTAGTCAAAATTCCACTCAGCATGATAAAAGTGTCGACAACAATACTCAAAAGCAAGTTTCAAAGAATTTAACTGCTAATAAATTAACCAAGACATCACAGGCTAGTGCAATTACAATTTATGCAGCCATGAAATATAAAGGAAAATGGCAAGACGCATATAAGCAAGCGGTAAAAAATCATTTAAGTATCAGTATTAAAAGTAAAACAGGTTTTAGCCGTATTTTTAAAGGGCAGGGCTATATTTACCAGGTTACTGGTAACGGAAAAGAACAAAATACTTTCTACACGTTGAAGAAAGATGAAGTCTCATTTTTTAACCATAAAAAGAAAATAGCTACTGTTAGTTTGAATTCGATTTTAACTTTTTTAAATGATCATCAAAAATCTGAAGAAGTGAAAAGATTATCTGCTAAGACTGTATTGGGTGCTCGGATTACTTCAAATAAATATGGGGTTAAAGGGGATGCAGGGTTAGCTTATATTCCTAAAAAACTTCGTGGTATTTGGTACAATAAAAAGGGTAAAAAGCTAGTGATCACTGCTCATACTATTGAAGGAGAAGAGATTCATAGGATATCAACTGCTGTAGTTACTACGGAATCCTTCCAACAAACTAAGCACTGGGCTAGAGCTCGAATCGAGAATATTAATGGTATTGATTGTTATCATGTCCAAAGCTTAGGAGCACAAAATTTTGGCTTTTTGTATACTGTACAAAAAAATGGTAGAAATCCGGCGGTAGTAACCTATAGTGTAGATACCGGAGATTATCTTGATTCCTATTGGAAATCAACAACAATTGCTAAAAATAATGTGAATGCTGAATTTAAAAGCTTAAAGTAAGTATAAGTTTTAGGAAATTTTTGCTTTAAAAGTTGGCATTTATTCTTTTTCATAATATTATTAGGAAAAGCAATAGAAACGAATAAGAAAAGGGGAAATTCTGTTGAAACATAAATTAACTGTGTTGGTTGCAATTTCTGCGGCTTTAACTTTAGCAGGATGCAGTCAAACTACACAAAGCAATACACAATCATCACAATCTAAAACAAGTAAAGTTGCTAAGAATTCAAGTGATAACTCTAGTACTTCAACAGCTAGTTCCAAGAATAAAGATACATATACTAAGTTGTCTGCAAGCAAGATGGATTACAAGACCACTGCCAGTGCCATTGCAGTTTATGCGGCACAAAAATACGGTGATACTTGGGAAATTGCTGTTAATGCCGCTAAGCAAGGAAATTTAGGTGTAGCATTTAGAAGTAAAGATGCTACAGGCATTACCTCAGATAATAGCGGTTATGTTTATGAAGTTAGTGGTACCGGCAAGAGCAGTAATGCGCGTTATATGCTAGCTGGTGATGGTGCCAATAAACAAGTTACTATTTTTGTTAAGCAACGTAATTTAGGAACTACTAGTTTGAAAGATATCGTTGCTTACCTTAACCAAAAGAATGATGCTGATTTAGTAAAACAATTAGCTGAAAAAACACAATTAAATGTCAAATTAGAAGGCGATGAAGATGCACAAAAGACTACAACTACTAGTGCTAGTGTGATTCCTTCATCACTTCAAGGTACTTGGTACACTGCTGATACAGGCAACGGCAATATTGACACTTTGACTGTAACTGATAATAAAATTAATGATGAAGCTGGTTTTAGCATGAATGTTAAGGCTAAGAACAGTGGTTCAAGTACTTCAGATGGTTATATGAAGCAAACTACAATTAATGGTATTAGTTTCTATAGCTTTACCAATATGGGTCAAACTCCAGGACAGGGTAGTACATACTTGGCACCACATACTGAAGATGGTCAAAGTGTGATCGTCTCAGCTAATTCAAACGGCCGCACTAATGCTGTTTACTGGAAGAGTGAAGCTCTTGCAAAGAAGAATTCTAATAAGCAATTTAGTGATTTGAAGTATTAGATTATGAATGTAAAAAAGACGTCGATTGTCGACGCCTTTTTTAGTTTGGATTAATTAAATCTTCTAGTTTAAATTTTCCATTTTTGTAATCAATTACAAGAATAGAACAATTGCCAAATCTCTTTTTTAAAAATTGCTGTGGATCAACTCCGATGGCAATTAAGAAATTAAAGCAGGCTCCGGCATGTGAGACGGCAATAACTTTCTCATTGGGTTGGGCTTTAGCCATAAAACTTGAAATTGTATCAAATACACGCTTTTGCACGTCTTTTTGATTTTCACCACCATATTGAACAAAAAAATCGTTGTAAGGAACTTGAGGGTTAAGACGTTCATCTTGACCTTCGAAAGAACCGAAATACTCTTCTTTTAAGCCTTTTAGTCTTTGATAAGATATTGTTTATTAGTAACAATTTCTAAAGTATCGCTAGCTCTGAGACTGTCAAGAAGTTTGTGTAAATAGATCTTTCTCATCGATTGATTTTTTATTCTTTATTTAGTCAAAATAAGATAACGGACTACATTATGATAATTATAATGTTTGTAAGCCTTTTCACTAACAGAAATAATGTTTTGGTGTAATAATGAAAGCTGAACAGATTTATAAAATTTATGTAGAAAGAGGCACAAGATATGACAGTATATTACAAAGGATTCCCACAAAGCGATCGGGAAGAATATTTGCATATGATTAATGTCGATGAACTTGAACAAAGAGTTAAGAAAATTATGCCAGAAGGGGCATATTACTACATTGCTTCTGGTTCAGAGAATGAATGGACATGGCGTAATAACACCGCAGCCTTTAATCATTGGCAAATTATTCCTCGTGCCTTAACTGACATGGAAAATCCTTCTACAGCTACTGAATTCATGGGGATGAAGCTCAAGACTCCAGTAATGATTTCACCAATTGCATGTCACGGAATTGCACATACAATGGCTGAAGTTGATACGCAAAAGGGTGCTGCAGCTGCTGGTGCATTGTTTGCATCAAGTACCTATGCTAACAAGAGTGTTGAAGATATTGCTAAAGCCGCTCCAGATGCTCCAAGATTTTTCCAGCTTTACTTAAGTAAGGATTGGAAATTTAACGAAATGGTCTTTGATGCAATTAAAAAGACAGGTTATAAGGGCATTTATTTGACTGTTGATGCTTTGGTATCAGGTTATCGTGAAGCTAACTTGAGAACTAAATTTACTTATCCAGTTCCATTGGACTTCTTTACCCGCTATCTTGATGGTAAGGGTGAAGGACAAAGTGTAGCTCAAATGTATGCTTCATCAGCTCAAAAGATTGGTCCTGAAGATGTTCGTCGCATTAAGGAAGAAACTGGCTTACCTGTAATTGTTAAGGGTGTTGAATCTGTTGAAGATGCTTATAAAGCAATGGGTGCTGGCGCTGATGGTATTTATGTTACCAACCATGGTGGCCGTCAATTAGATGGTGGTCCTGCAGCTATTGATGTTTTGCCAGCAATTGCCAAGGCTGTTAACCACCAGGTACCAATTATCTTTGATTCCGGCGTACGTCGTGGCTCACATGTCTTTAAAGCATTAGCATTGGGTGCCGATATGGTTGGTATCGGTCGTCCATATCTTTATGGTTTAGCCTTAGGTGGAGCACCAGGTGTTCAAAGTGTAATTGATCAATTAGACAAAGAATTGTTGATCGATATGCAATTAACAGGATGCAAGACTATTGAAGACGTTAAACATGCTAAAATTGCACATATTAATTACACTGCAGATAATTTGGATTCAATTACTTCTCCTGACAGAATGAAGCCATATCCAAAGACAGCCGATAATCAAATTAAGACAAATGGTGCCTCTGATGCAACGTCAGGAGCATCAGAGCATTAAATAACTAATTGAAAAAATCTTCTTTTAATAAGATGATTTTTTTATTTTTAGTAGGTCACTTTCTTAACTAATACTGATATAAGTACGATTATCTGATTAAAAAGAACCGATTATTTAATAACATAAAAATATTTTTAAAAATTTTTATGAGGAATAAAGCTGAATAATTTATAAATATTAATAATAACAGCTGTTATTGTAAGGCCTAAAGTGAAAAATTAGAATAAAATAAGATAACACTACTGAAAACGCATTATTGCCCGACTTGAAAGACTTTTTAAGAGGTATACACTATAAGTGAGCCTATTAAAAGATTAGGGAGTTTAGAATTTTATGGAGGCGTAATTATGAATGTGTTAAGTTTAGCACGTTTCCAATTCGCAATGACGACCATATTCCACTTCTTCTTTGTACCATTTACAATTGGTACAATCTTCGTGGTTGCGATTATGGAATCAATGTATGTCCACACTGGAAACCCTAATTATCGCAAAATGACTAAATTCTGGGGAAATGTCTTCCTCTTAACTTTCGCCGTTGGTGTGGTAACTGGATTAATTCAGGAATTCCAATTCGGTATGAATTGGTCAGATTATTCAAGATTCATGGGTGATATTTTCGGAGCTCCATTAGCATTTGAAGCCTTGCTATCATTCTTTATTGAATCAACATTTATTGGTCTTTGGTTATTTACCTGGGATCGTGTAAAGAAGGGCTTGCACCTATTCTTTGCATGGATGATTGTCTTTGGTACTTTAACTTCAGCACTTTGGATTTTGACAGCTAACTCATTTATGCAGCATCCCGTTGGATTTAGTATCCGCGGTGGTCGTGCAGTCATGGTTGACTTTGGTGCATTGCTTAGCAACCGTCAATTATTATATGAATATACTCACGTAATTTTTGGTGCATTGCTTACCGGTGCTACCATTCTTACAGGTTTAGCTGCATTCCAATTACTTAAAAAACGTAGCATATCAGATGTTAACAAGAAGATTTATCATAAAACTATTCGTTTAGGATTGGTTTTAATGTTAATTTTCTCATCTTGTGAGTTTGTTGCCGGTGACTTCCAAATGAGATATTTGGTTCATGAACAACCAATGAAGTTCGCTGCAGCAGAAGGTGTAACGACTACGACCGGTGAAAAAGCACCATGGACTGTAGTTGGCTATGTCGATCCTAAGACTCATGACATGAAAGGAAACATTGATATTCCCGATGTATTGAGTATTCTTTCATACCACAAGACCACAGGTGCCGTAACTGGTATGAAAGAAGTTAATAAGCAACTTGAAAAGAGATATGGAACTAAGATTGACAATCATAAGATGGATTATTATGTTCCAGCTAACACTTTGTTCTGGTCATTCCGTGTAATGTGTGGCTTTGCTGCATTATTATTCTTAGTTTCAATTGTAGGATTGATCATGACACGCAAAGGCAAAGAAAGTCTTTACAGCCATCGTTGGTGTCTATGGGTACTAGCAATTTTGACTTTCTCACCATTTATTGTTAATACTGCAGGTTGGTTAATTACTGAACTTGGTCGTTATCCATGGACTGTTTATGGACTATTTACTATTGCACAAAGTGTATCACCAAGTGTATCAGCAACATCATTGTTAATTTCCAATATTGTTTACTTCTCATTGTTTACAATTTTGGCAATTGTAATGATTGCTTTAACTGTTCGCTTCTTGCGTAATGACCCAGAAGAATGGGAAAAAGCTGGAGACGAAAAGAGAGCTACTGATCCATTTGCAAAGGGGGCCTTTTAAATGTCAGCGTCAGTTTTGCAAATATTATGGTTTATCTTGTTAGCCGTTTTGTTTTCCGGCTTCTTCTTCCTGGATGGTTTTGACTTCGGTGTGGGAATGGCTGTAAAAACATTAGCTTATAATGATGCCGAAAGAACTCAAATTGTCAGAACTATTGGACCTGTGTGGGATGGTAATGAGGTATGGCTTATTACCGCAGGTGGTGCTATGTTTGCATCATTCCCATATTGGTATGCAACATTATTTTCAGGATACTACATTATTTTGCTGATTATCTTGGTTGGCTTAATTATTCGTGGTGTATCCTTTGAGTTTAGGTCAAAGAGTAGTGCAGCCCATCGTCATATTTGGGATAACATAATGGCAATCGGGAGTTTCCTTGTTCCATTCTTCTTCGGAATCATGTTTATCTCAATGATTAAAGGGATGCCAATCGATGCAAATGGTAATATTTATGGTCATTTCTTCGATTACATTAACTGGTTCTCAGTAGTAGGTGGTGTTGCTTTAACACTTCTTTGCTACTTACATGGTTTGAACTATATTACTTTAAAGACAAAAGGCGTAATTTCAGATCGTGCCCAAAATTATGCTCATGCACTTTACTGGGTACTCTATGTTGGTGAAGTTATTTTTGCTTTACTATTATTCTTCCAAACAGACTTCTTAAAGGTTCATCCAATTTTGACTCTAATCTGCCTAGCTTTAATCGTGGGCTTCTCAGTTGCAGCACACGTTTCAACCTTTAAGAACAAGCAAGGTACCGCTCTTACATTTAGTGGTCTTACCTTGATTTCATTGGTAGCATTAATCTTCTGCGGATTGTTCCCAAGAGTAATGATCTCATCAATTAGTAGCAAATACGATTTGATGATCCAAAGTGCATCATCATCAAATTACACTTTAGTTGTAATGACAATTGCTACTGTAATCTTGGTACCTTGTGTTTTGGCTTACACAATCTGGGCTTACTGGATTTTCCGCAAGCGGATTGCAATGCCTAAAATTGGAGAGGTTAAATAATGATTGATCGACAGCTATTCAAACTTGCTGGCGCTAGTGCAATCATGAGAAAGCTTGCAGTAATTGAGATTCTGCAGGCTTTTTTCATAATTGGTCAGGCTTTGGCATTAAGTGCAGTTTTGACGGGACTTTGGGAAGGTCATGCTTTAAATTGGCTATTATTATTGCTATTTATTGTATGCTTTGCCTTGCGTCAATTGATTAATACTATTAGGGATGCAATTTTAAATAAATATTCTGGAAAAATTGCAGAAGACTTACGAGAAAAACTTTTAACCAAAGTATTTAATGAAGGACAAGCTCTAGTTCAAAAGCAGGGAACGGGTAGCTTGATTACGATGGCTTTGGATGGAGTTGATGAGGTTCGACAATATGTCAAACTGATTTATAGCAAAGTCCTTACGATGATGATCGTTCCGATCATAGTGTTTATCTGCATGCTTTGTTTAAATTGGCTTTCTGCAGTAATTCTGCTTTTGATGTATCCTTTAATTGTTCTTTTCATGATAATTTTGGGACATGCAGCACAAGATAAGGCGATTAAACAATTTGGTCGTTTCCAGGTTTTATCAAATAATTTTATCGATTCCTTACGTGGTATTGATACACTAAAATATTTGGGCCTAAGCAAGCGCTATTCAAAAAGTATTTATCGTTTAAGTGAAAACTTTCGCAAGAAAACAATGGCAGTGTTAAAAGTCGCAATGCTTTCAACTTTTGCTCTTGATTTCTTTACTACTTTATCAATTGCTATCATTGCAGTTTTTCTTGGTTTTGATTTGATGAATGGAAAAATCAATTTATTTCCTGCTTTGGGAATCTTGATTTTAGCACCAGACTTTTTCTTACCAATCCGAGATTTTGCAGGCGATTTTCATGCCACTCTAAATGGAAAAAATGCGTTTAAGAGAATTAATGAGTTAATCGCTGCTCCGAAAGAACCTGTAAAGAAAATTGCATTAACTGACTGGAGTGCAAATGATGAGTTAATAATTAATGATCTGCGTTTCAATTATTTAAAGGGTGCGGAAATTGGACCAATTAATTTTAAGATTAAAGGCTATCAAAAAATCGGAATTATCGGTATGAGTGGTTCTGGTAAGAGTACTTTGATTAACCTAATTAGTGGCTTTTTAACACCAAGTCAAGCTGATATTGAAATAGAAGGTCATAAAACTAACACGATGAACATCCCTGATTGGCAGAGGCAATTAATCTACATTCCGCAACAGCCATATGTTTTTTCAAAGTCTTTACGTGAAAATATTGCTTTTTATCACCCTGAAGCAACTGATCAAGAAATATTGCAGGCTATTCATGTCATGGGATTAGATGATTTATTAAACGACTTGCCTAAGGGCTTAGATACGGTTATCGGTCAAGGTAAAAGAGCTTTGTCTGGTGGTCAAGCGCAAAGAATTGCTTTAGCAAGGGCATTTCTAGATCCTAAACGTAAAGTGATGATCTTTGATGAGCCAACTGCTCACTTAGATATTGAAACTGAAATTGATTTGAAGACTAAAATGTTGCCTTTAATGCAAAAGCGCCTGGTCTTCTTTGCCACTCACCGGTTGCACTGGTTAAAAGAAATGGATTATATCCTAGTCATGAATCATGGACAGCTAGTAGGTCAGGGAACGTTTGCAGATTTGCAGGCAAATAATAGTTACTTTATTGATTTAATTCACGGAATGAGAGGCGAAAGCAATGATCAATAGGATTCCAATTTTAAAAGCTCTAAAAAATGATCGTTGGGTTCGTCCTTTCTTAAAGCGCTACAAAAAAACTTTGATCTTAGCAATTTTCTTGGGTATTTTGACGTTCTTCTGCGGTGGAGGATTGATGTTCTGCGCAGGTTACTTGATTAGTAGATCTGCTGCACGACCTGAAAATATTTTACTAGTTTATGTACCGATAGTTTTGACCAGAGCATTTGGTGTGTTCCGTCCAGCTGTCCGTTATGTTGAACGGTTAGTAAGTCATAACTGGGTCTTTAGAATGACTTCCAAATTCCGCCAGCAGCTTTATGATTCGTTGGAACGGGATGCTACTAATTTTAATAGTAAGTATCAACTAGGCGATATCTTAGGCTTATTGTCTGATGATGTTAGCCACATTCAAAACCTGTATTTAAGATCTATTTTTCCAATGATGGTAGCTTGGGGCCTATATGCAATTATTGTAATTGGCTTAGGTTGGCTATCTCCATTAATGGGATTATGGATGCTAGTAGTTTTTGGCTTAATTATTTTTGCTATTCCAATTTGGTCAGTGCTTGTAAACGGAGCTAGACAGACCTATGAAAAGCAAATGCAAGATAAACTGTATGCTGATCTGACAGATAACGTGATGGGTGTCAACGATTGGGTTTTATCCGGTCGTGGTTCAGCCTTTTTGAAGCTCCATGTTAAAGATCAACAAGAACTTTTTGAAGTTGATCAGGTGATGAAAAAGTTTGAACGTTGGCGTGATTATACTTTTCAGCTAGTATATCTGTTAGCGATTGTCAGTTTGATAATTTGGGGCATGTTTCGCTTTGGTCAAAGAGATACCTATTATACAAACTGGATTGCAGCGTTTGCATTGGCACTATTTCCAACCGTGTCAGCCTTTGCGGGATTGCCAGCCGCAGCTCAGGAAACAAATATTTATAAGGATTCGTTGAATCGATTAAATAATTTACCTGAACCAGAAGTTGAAAATAAGAAAGCAATTACCCTTAAGGCTCCATATGAAATTGATCTTAAGGATGTGCATTATACTTATCCTAAGACTAATAAAGAGATTTTGCACGGTCTTAATTTAACCATTAAGAATGGTGAAAAGTTAGCAATTTTAGGACGTAGTGGTGCTGGTAAAAGCACGCTCGCTTCATTATTGCGTGGAGATCGTACTCCTGATAGCGGTAGTATTACGCTAAATGGAATTTCGACAGATCAATTTGGTGATCAGATTGCTAATTATTTCAGTATAATTAATCAAAATCCTTACTTGTTTAACACAACAATTGGCAATAATCTCCGCTTAGGAAATGAAGATGCTACAGATGATCAATTGTGGGATGTGTTAAGACGAGTAGGATTAGATCAAATGGTTGAAAAACTACCGCAAGGTTTAGAAACAGAAGTAGATGAAGCAGGTTTACGTTTTTCAGGTGGTGAGCGTCACCGCTTGGCTTTGGCAAGAATTTTGTTAAAAGATACGCCGATTGTATTACTTGATGAGCCAACAGTAGGATTAGATCCTATTACTGAACAAGCTGTGATCGATACTTTTATGACTCAGCTTAAAGGAAAAACTTTGATTTGGATTACACACCACTTGCAGGGAATTGATCAAATGGATCAGGTTATTTTCCTAGAAGATGGGAAAATTTATATGCAAGGCAGTCCAAAAGAGTTGTGGCAAACTGAGCAGCGTTATCGTGAATTAAAGAGAGCAGATCAAGGTCTGTGAGGAAAAAGCAATGTTAACAAATAAAGTACCTGAAAAAGACGTTAATGATTTATTTACCCGCGTTGCTCCCAATTATGATTTGATGAATAATATGGTCAGTTTGGGCATCCAGAATATTTGGCGGAAACAATTTTTAACCAGATTAAATTTGAAAAGCACAGATCAATGTTTAGATTTATGTTGTGGCACTGGCGATTCTACTATTGCTTTAGCGAAAAAAGTTAAATTGGTAACTGGCCTAGACTTTAATCAAGCGATGTTAAAACTGGCCCACGAAAAGATAGTGAAAAAGCATTTGCAACCGAAAGTTAAATTAGTTAACGGGGATGCAATGAATTTGCCTTTCGCGGCGAGAAGTTTTGATTGTGTTACCATTTGTTTTGGCTTACGCAATGTGCCCGATGCAGAAAAGACCATTAAAGAAGCTTATCGGGTTTTAAAACCTGGCGGACAATTTGCCATTTTAGAAATGTCGCAGCCTAATAATCAGATCATTAAATTAGGTTGGCGTGCGTATTTTGAAATTTTCCCTTATTGGGCAAAGCTGGTTAAGAGCAATGTGCGAGATTATCAATATTTATCTAAAACAAGTAAAGAATTTTTATCTGCTCAACAATTAAAGCAATTATTAGTTAAAAATGGATTTAGTCATGTCGCGGTTAAGAAATTAACTGGTGGAGCGGCAGCGATTCATATAGGAATTAAATAGATAAAAATTAGATGTATCGAAAGGATGTGGGCTAATGGCTTTAAATGTATTTTTGGAATTAATTGAAATTAAGGCCAAGACAGCTAGTGTAATACCATTTTTGTTAGGAATGTGCTTTAGTAAATTTTATTATCATCAACTAAATTGGCAGCTAGCTTTAATCTTCTTTATTGCGATGTTTTTATTCAATATGGTTGTCGATATGTTTGACAATTATTGCGATTATTATCATGCGGATAGTAAGAGTTACCAAGAAAAAACTAATATCATTGGTCGAGAAAATATTAACCCTAAGTTGGTTTTGGGTTTAATAATCGGATTTAGTGTGATTTCGGCATTGTTAGGTCTTTATCTTGTAAGTCAAGCTGGGTTGCCTGTTTTATGGATGGGTATCTTCTGTTTTGCCGTTGGGTATCTATATTCGTTTGGTCCGCATCCAATTTCAAGTTTGCCATTAGGCGAGCTATTTTCCGGTTTCACCATGGGCTTTATGATTGTTTTACTGAGCGTATACCTTAATACCTATCAAGTCTTTACCTGGAATTGGTTAACTATTGGACAAATCTTTTTTGTAGCTCTGGCAGATGAATTATGGATCTCTAATTTAATGCTGACCAACAATTTATGTGATGCTCAAGAAGACGAAGATAATCACCGTACGACTATCATTCATTTTATTGGTAAAAAGGGCGGATTAATCGCTTTAACCGTCAAAAATGTATTGGCATTTTTGATTATTGGAATTTTACCTTTCTTGGGACTTGCACCAAAAACTGTTTGGCTAACAATCTTAATCGTTCCATTTATCTATCAACAAAATAAGATAATTATTCATAAACAAGTTAAAACGGAAACCTTTAGTACCGGTGTTAAAACACTGTTAGTAGGGTCTGCCGCATATCTATTTACATATTTCTTAGGAATTATATTTTAAAAGAGTAGGAGGATTCAATCATGAAAAAGGTTGTTGTATTAGGTGCTGGTTTTGCCGGCATTAAGACCGTCGTTAAACTGCAAAAAAAATTGCGTGAAGAAGTTAAGATTATTTTAGTTGATCGCAATCCATTTCACTGTGAGACATTCCGTTTGTATGACGTGGTATCTGGTGAAGCGCCATACACCGCAATATCGTATCCAGTAGCAGATGTGATTAATCCAAAGATGACTACCTTTATCCAAGATGAAGTTAAGAAAATTGATTACCAAAATAAAACGGTAGAATTAGCCAAGCATACTCCTTTAAAATATGATTATTGTGTAATTGGATTAGGCTTTACGTTAAGCACATTTGGAATCGATGGCGTGCAAGAACATGCATTGCCTATGTATAATGTGGAATCTGCCGAGGCTATTCGGAATCATCTGTATGCAAGCATGCGTGATTATAAAAAGACTAAGAATCCGAATGATTTGGTAATAACAATGTGTGGGTCAGGCTTTCAGGCAGTAGAAGTAACCAACGCTATAGCTATGAATAGACCTCGTTTTGCCAAATTAGCAGGAGTTAGTCCTGATCAAATCAAAATCAAGATGTTTAATAGCTCTAAGAGAATGTTGCCAATGTTTGGCGATAAGCAATGTAATTATGCTTTGAATAAGATCAAAGAAAATGATATTGATATCATTAATCAAGCGCGCATTAGTCAAATTCAAGCGGATGGCGTTTGCTATAAGATTGGTGATCAAGCTGAAGAAAAGAAGTTGGCAACTAATAACATAATTTGGATGATGGGCTTTAGTGGTAATCCAGTAATTGCGGACTCTGGTTTTAAGGAACAACGTGACAAGATTACAGTAACTGATCATTTAACAGCTCCTGAAAGTGAAGACATCTATGTTTTAGGGGATGTTGCTTCAGTGCCACAACCAGGAAAGAGCTGGCCTTTGCCAAATACTGGTCAATTAGCTTTATCTATGGCTAATTATGCAGCCGATGATATTCATGCGAGAGTGAATGGCTATAGTCGTCCTAACCCATTTGTTTACCATGACTTAGGTGTTGTGGTTGATTTGGGTAAAAGTGCTGTAGGCTTAGCATTAGGCGTTAAATTATATGGTTATTGGGCTTCAGTGATGAAGAAGATCACTATTGATAAATCGATCTTTGAAACCGGCGGCGTTAAAGGAACGTTGTCTATTGGTCGTTTTGACTTTTATCATTAAAATAAAAATTTACATAAATAAAATAAGTGATGGATCTTTAATGATTCATCGCTTATTTGTTTTGGTATTATATTTCTTTCTGAATTCGGTCGGTGAAATCTGATATCTTTTACGAAAAAGGCGATTAAAGCTCTGATAGCTTTGAAAACCGGAAGAAAGTGCAATGTAAGAAATCGTTCCAGAATCCGATTTTAGTAGTTCACTTGTTCTTTTTAAGCGGTAATCGATTATAAATTGTTCTGGACTTTGATTAGAGTTTTTCTCCTGAATTTTTAATCATAAAAAACAAGAATTTATCATAGATCGCGGAAATTGCGGAGTTCATTTTGGTGAAAGTTATGGCAATAGTCGCAGTTGTCATTTAAATCTAGATCAAAAAATAAAAGTTAGAATCTTACAAGATGAATCTTCAGCTGAAATTTTCTTAGATGATGGTAAAAAAGTATTTTCAATGCGAGTTTTTCCTGATGAAAAAGCTAACCGAATTTTTGTAACAAGTGAAAATGGTGAAGCTAAAGTAGAAGGTACTATTTATCAATTAAGATCAGCTGAACTATAAAAAAGAAGCATAGAAAGTTCTATGCTCCTTTTTAGTAAGTAGAATACGGAGAAAAATATGCAAAATTTAATTACAGTTGATGAAGAAAATAAAGTTTTTCATTTACACAATAAACAAATATCATATTTATTTTCAGTGGAACAGGGAGCTACTTTAGCTCATTTATATTTTGGTAAAAGAATTCGAAAATATCATGGACAGTTAAAATATCCCCGTTTGCTTCGAGGCTTTTCAGGCAATTTGGCTGATGTACCAGGACGTGAGTTTTCTCGTGATACTTTGCCTGAAGAATATAGTAGTGCAGGCGAAATGAATTATCGCACACCAGCAACGGTTTTATATCAAAAAAATGGTTCAAATTCTATTTTGTTAAGATATAAGAGTTATGAAATAGTTGCAGGGAAGCCAAAATTGAATGGTTTGCCACATAGTTGGGTTAAAGACGAAGATGAAGCCCAAACTTTGATTGTTACTCTTGAAGATCAATTAACTCAGGTGGAATATCAATTGTTTTATACAATTTTTAGAGATTTACCAGTTATTTCTAGAGCTGTAAAAATAATTAATTCTGGAGAAGAAGTCGTTCACTTAAGAAAAGCCGCTTCAATGCAAATTGATTTTGGCAATGAAGATTTTGAAGCAATTACCTTGCCTGGAGCGCATGCCAATGAACGTCATCTGCAAAGAAGCAAGATTGATCAGGGGATTCGCGTCTATGGTAGTCATCGTGGCGCTTCCAGTCATCAGATGAATCCATTTCTTGCTTTAGTTAGACCTAATACAGATGAATTTGCAGGAGACGCATATGGTTTTACTTTTGTTTATTTAGGTAATCGTATGTTTGAACTTGAGAAAGATCAAATTAATCAAATCCGTTTAAATATTGGGATAAATGATTTTAATTTTGATTGGAAACTGGAGCCAAATGAAGATTTTCAGACTCCGGAAGTTTTGATGACTTATTCTCCAAATGGCATAAATCAAATGAGCCAGACATTTCATCAAGTGATTTTTGACCATATTATTCGCAGTAAATTCAAAAATAAGGTTCGACCTATTTTGGTTAATAATTGGGAAGCAACGTATTTCGATTTTAATGAAAAGAAATTACAAGCAATTGTTGATCAAGCTAAGGATTTAGGGATTGAAATGTTTGTCTTGGATGATGGCTGGTTTGGACACAGGGATGCGGATAATTCATCTTTAGGCGATTGGTTTGTCGATCAGAGAAAGTTTCCTACTGGTTTGAGTCATTTTATTGATTATGTACATAATCAAGGATTAAAATTTGGTATTTGGTTTGAACCAGAGATGATTTCCTATGATTCTGAATTATATAAAAAACATCCCGATTATTTGATGCATGTTCCTAATAGAATTCCTAATCCAGATCGTCACCAATATGTGCTTGATTTAGGGAGAAAAGAAGTACGACAAAATATTTTTGACCAGATGGTTAAGATCCTAGATCAAAATCAAATTGATTATATTAAATGGGATATGAATCGTTATATCTCAGACATTTATGAAGCAGATTTAACGCCAGATGAGCAGGGTGAAGCATATCATCGTTATATTTTAGGATTATATGATTTGCTTGAAAAATTGACGACCAGATATCCTAATATTTTGTTTGAAGGATGTTCTGGTGGTGGCGGTAGATCCAATATGGTACAAGTCTAGTTTATCCGCAATCAATGATGACCTCACATGTTTCCGTGTGTCCAAATGAACAAAATGGTAGAGTAACACCATTAGCTACACGGGGTGCTGTAGCTATGTGGGGAGACCTAGGCTATGAACTTGATTTAACTAAATTGAATGATGATGAAAAAGAAGAAGTTAAAAAGCAAATAACTTTATATAAGCAAATTAGAAAGCTTACTCAATTTGGCACTTTATATCGTTTGAAGTCGCCATTTAATAGTAATCAGACTGCTTGGGAAGTAGTTAGTTCAGATAAACGTGATGTAATTTTAACTGTAGTAAATATTCTGAGTTCAGCTCAGCCTAGCTTTACTAAGCCTAAATTAGCTGGCTTGAATCCAGAATATGATTATAAAAATATCGCCACCAATGAAATAATCGGTGGCGATGAATTAATGGACACAGGTATTTATGATGAGGTGGCCCATCAAGATTTTGTGGCTAAAATGTATCATTTTAAAGCAGTCAATTGATTGCCTTGATTGATTCACGTTTATTTAAGTTGCCGTGACAAGTAACAGTTAGAGGAATACTGATATTTTCAGTAATTAAATCTTTAGCAAGACGGACTGCAGTTTTACCCATTTCTTTGGTATCCATATAAACACTGGAAAGAGTAGGAGTTAAAAAGCGATTGATATCAACATCATCAAAACTTACGACTGAAATATCATCAGGAATAGAAATATGGTGGTTGTTAAGAGCTTTGTAAACGCCTAGTGCCATTGGATCGCTTCCCACTACAATTGCTGTAGGCCGCTCTTTCAATTGAATGACTTGATCAGTAATTTTAAGAGCGGAATCTGCAGACCAATCGGTAATAAAAGAGTGACAATATTGATCCAAGTTGTGCAATTTCATCCAGGAAATATAACGAGTTTCTCTCAAGTCGCATTTTTCAGTAGTGATTTTTCCGTCTAAATCCATAATGGAAGATTTACCACCAATATAAACAATATTTTCATGACCAAGAGAATGAAGAAGATCCAAGATGTAAGTAGTTTTTTCTACGAAGTCATTTCGAATAATATTGCAGTTAAGAATATTAGTGTTGACATCGAGAAAAATTACATTATGATTGATGGTTTGAATCGATTTTATAGCTTCAGGCGTCATTTCACCTTCAATTAATACTGCTCCGTAGTTAGCTAAAATAGACCAATCTTTTTCTTGATCATTCATCTTAAAAGGTTGATCAATTCTTAAATGCCATTTTTTAGCTTCATCATTAATCCCCATATGCATATTAAGAAAATATGGATCATCTATTTCTCGTGCATGGTCATGACGCATAATTAATGCAATTGAAAGTTGCGGATCATTTTGTTTAGGGCCCCGCTTTTTCTTGCCTTTGCTGTAATGCAGTTTGTTTGCTACATGAATTACACGTTTTCTTGCTTCGTCATTAATGTGAAAAGTAGGATCATTATTTAAAATGCGGGATACACTTGCAGGTGAAACGCCAGCGATCCGCGCAATATCTCTAATACTTGCCATAAAAGCCACCTCATATTTCTTCTTTTCGTAATTATAACATTTTAAATGAAGCCAAAGAAAAACACGCTATTAAAGCGTGTTTTTTAGATAATAAAATAGTTTAGACAGTGTGTTGTATAGAAATAATAATCTTATTTATCTTCGTAACCCTTTGGGTGGCCCTTGTGCCACTTCCAAGCAGTTGCGATTACGTCATCAACATTTTCGTGTTTTGGCTTCCAGCCTAAAACAGTTCTTGCCTTAGTTGAATCAGCAACAAGTGAATCAGGGTCACCGCCACGACGTGGTCCCATAGTATAAGGAATATCAATACCAGTAACCTTCTTAGCACTTTCCAAAATTTCAAGGTTGGAGTAACCATGTGCAGTACCCAAGTTGAAGACATCTGACTTATTAGTCTTCATCATGTGCTTCAATGCCAAAATGTGAGCATCGATTAAGTCTTCTACTTGAACATAGTCACGTACATTAGTACCGTCTTTAGTATTGTAATCATCACCAAAGATAGTAAATTTACCATCACCAGAAATAGCACTCTTTAAAATATTTGGAATCAAGTGAGTTTCTGGAGCGTGGTCTTCACCGATAGAACCGTCACTTGAAGCACCAGCAACGTTGAAGTAACGAAGGGCAGTGTACTTAATGCCGTCAGCCTTGTCAGCCCAAGCCATGATCTTTTCCATCATCATCTTGGTTTCACCGTATGGGTTGATAGGGTTAAGTGGAGTGTCTTCTGTGATTGGCAATTTCTTAGGAATACCATAAGTTGCGGCAGAACTTGAGAAGACTAAGTATTTAACGTTGGCATCATTCATAGCTTGTAATAATGAAATCATACCGGTAACGTTGTTGTCGTAATACTTAAGAGGCTTTTTAACTGATTCTGGAACAAGTGAGTAAGCTGCAAAGTGCATTACTGCATCGATCTTTTCATCACGCAAAATCTTTGATACTAAGAAAGTATCTTCGATGTCGCCTTGATAAAACTTGGCTTTAGGATCAACAGCTTTTCTGTGACCAGTGTACAAAGCATCTAAGACAACAACGTCATTGCCTTCTTTAACTAATTCACGAACAGCATGTGAGCCGATATAGCCCGCACCACCGATAACTAAAACTTTCATGTGTATAACTCCTTTAATAGTTATTAATTTTTTACTGAAATCGATTACATTGTAACACATAATTTAGTAAATGATTTACTAAATACGATAAAATATTTAAAATTAATTGAGTATAAATGAAAATTCGTGATCTAATTCTGGATTAATATGATAAGCACTCTCAACATCAGAGCCCCAACTATCGATTCCGCCAACGCCTCGAACTGCACCTGCAATTACTAACACAGTTCTGCGAACAAGTGGTAATTCCTCAATATGGGTGGCATTTTCGAGTTCTTCAGCGGTATAAGGCAAACAACTAAAATTGAATGGCTTTTTATCTTGTAGAATTGATAAACTGAATTTTTCATTTGTTTGATCAGAATTATTTTGAGTGGCTTCACGGTTAATAACTAACTTTTTAGTTTGCATGTGTATGCCATTTTCTTGCGGAACCAGATATTTGGTAACCGGTAATCCATCGATATGGAAACGACCTTCTTTAGCTCCGGCCATTCTATCAGGATAAGTTTCGCCGGATAAACCTTCATAATCGAATCCAGTAGCGGCAGTTGGCATAATTAATCGAATACCAATCACAGGTAAGGGTGATAATCCCTTCTTACCATAATAATGCATCGTGACTTTAATGTGACCGACATCATCAATATTATAGATGATTTTTGCATTTGTTGCAGGGATAGTTAAAGTTTGATAAGTAAATGAAATTTGAGCACTGCTTGCATATTCGTGATTGCTGAATTTATTGTTAAATGGAGCAATAGGTAATTCAGGAAAATCATGTTCATCTACTTTTAAATGAATATCAGTACATTTAGTGAACATATCGGCTCCGAGCCATTGAGCGGCCTTTAGATTGAACCCGCTGCCGCGATCGTTATCTGTAGTTGCTCGCCAAAAAGTGGGAGTAGGTACACGATAAAGCCATTCTTTGCCGTGTACTTTTAAAGATTCAAGTCCGCCGCGCTCATAACTAAAGATATATTGAAAATCTTGGCCATTCACGCCAAATGTGCCATCGCCGTAAATAATATGCAATTTTTTATTTGTGTAATCCATAGTAGTATCTAACCTCCTGCATTGCTGGTTTGGGTGTGCGGTCTGCGAACATTAAACCGTCGCCAGAGAATTCATAATCGGAGTGACGATCATCAAAGTCGCCACCGTAACGCAATACGTCCTGTCCGCTGACTGGATCATGCACAAACAGAGCCTGATCGATGAAATCCCAGATAAAGCCGCCCATGTACTGAGGGTATTTATCAATTAGCTTGATGTAAGAGCCCATGCCACCGTCGGAGTTGCCCATATCGTGCATGTATTCACATTCGACAAGTGGCTTTTTAGGATTTTGGAGATATTCTTCTGCCTCTTTAGGTGGCAAATACATACAGCTTTCAAGGTCTGAGATTTCTTTCTTAAATTCTGGTGCATGGAAGACGCCTTCGTAGTGGGTGAGGCGAGAAGAATCGTGATCTTTGTAGAATTTGTTCATAGCGGCGATGTTGCTGCCGGCATATGATTCGTTGCCAAGTGACCAGAATAAGATTGCAGTGTGATTCTTGAAGGTTTCATAATTGCTGCGGGCACGGTCGACGACGACTTCACGCCATTCGGGGATGCTGCCGGGTACATTGGAAGTAGCTTCAACTTGGCCTAACTTTTGCCAGGTACCGTGGGACTCCAAATTGTTTTCCGCCATCATGTAAATTCCGTTTTGATCGCAGAGATAGTACCAAGGAATTTGATTTGGGTAGTGGCAGGTTCTAACGGCATTGATGTTGTTGTGTTTAAAGGTAGCAATGTCTTGCTTCATGTCGGCTAGGGTAATGCTGCGACCACGCTTAGCATCCCATTCGTGACGATTAACGCCGTTGATGATTAATCTTTTGCCGTTAAGCAAAACCACATGATCCTTGGTAATTTCAATTTTTCTAAAACCAAATTGGTAAGGAATAAGTTCAACTAATTTGCCATCTTGGTCATGAACTTCAATGATTAATTGATAAAGGTATGGATCATGGTTGTCCCATAGGTGAACATTGGCAAAAGTTTCGTTTTCAATTTCAACGGTTGATTTAAGTGGCAACTTTTTATTAAGCAAAGTTTTGCCATCGATGTCTTCAACTAAGACGTGGACATTGCCACTGGTTTTACCCATAAAGTGCAA
This sequence comes from Lactobacillus sp. A27, assembly GCF_016742815.1. NCBI lineage: Bacteria > Bacillati > Bacillota > Bacilli > Lactobacillales > Lactobacillaceae > Lactobacillus > Lactobacillus sp. A27. Next base: position 50,535 of record NZ_JAEHNT010000033.1, on the reverse strand, counting down.
TTTAGCGTTGAAGACACCGTCATGGTAATCATTAACAACAGTTGGTTTGATATCTAGATCCATTAGATGAGTCCGAGGTAAGGCTAAGAGTTCAACTGAACGAAAAATACCGGAGAATCTAAACATATCTTGATCTTCTAGCCAGGAAGCAGTGCTGTGTTTGAAGACTTCGACAGCTAAGATGTTGTCTTTTGCTTGAATGTAAGGTGTAAGATCGAATTCGGAAGGTGTGAAACTATCTTCGGCGTAACCGATGAAGTGACCGTTGAGATAGACATACATGGCCCGTTCAACGCCTTCGAATTGAATATGGATGTCATGGCCGGCTAAAGCATGATTTAAGTCAAAGTGTTTAAGATATGAACCGACTGTGTTGTCTTTTCCTTGACTAAAATCGCCATTCTTGATGCCGCGCCCCAGGGTATAGGCAGGCTTACGATAGATTTTGCTTTCCCAGGGATACAGAATGTTAGTGTATTGATTTTGGGCGTAGCCGTTTAATTCAATTTCACTAGGAACGGGGATGGTGTCAAAGGAAGATGAGTCAAAGCTGCGTTTGTAAAAATCAATGGGCCGGCTTTGAGGATCTTTTGAAAAATGAAACTGCCAGGCACCGTTGAGGCTTTGTTTAAAACTGCTGCTGTGGTTTTGCCATTCACGGTAATCTTTGTAAAAGGGATAATCACTGTGAGCTGGCAGTTGATTAATTCTGAAGACTTCAGGATCATCAAGCCATTTGATATTTGCTTTCATGATAAGACCTAGTTTCTATAAAAAATATATTTTGAAAACGGTTTTATTATAACACCAAATTAAACAATTTATCAAATAAATAAATAATTTAGTAATTAAAAGTAAATAAATTAATTGGAAAATCTCGAGAAAAATATTTTTGAATAAAATTGATCTTTATTGGAATTAAGTAAATATTTTGTATAATAAAGACAGGAATATTAGTAAATGGGAAAGAAATAATTATGACAACTATTAAAGAAATTGCACAAAAGTCGGGGTATTCTTCTGCGACTGTTTCGCGGTTGCTCAATAATGATCCTAACTTGTCGATTACTGCAGATACCAAAAATAAAATTTTAGAAATTGCTAATAAGCTTGGTTATTGGAAAGACCACCAAGAAAAGGAAATTAAGCCTACAATTGCGCTTCTTTACCGCACTAACCATAAAGAACAGTTGCAAGATGAGTATTTTACTTCTTTAAAGCAAGCCTTGGTAGAAACCGTTAAGCAAGAATCAATGAAGATGAAGACCTTTTATAATGCGGCTGACTTAATTGAAAATGCCTCATTGTTCCAAGGTTTTATTGGAGTAGGAGCAGCGCCAATCGAAAATGCTGAGTTGGTAAAATTGCACGGAGTTTTACCAAATGGGGTGTTTGTTGATACTAATCCAGCTCCCGAATTGTTCGATTCAATTAGACCTAACTTAACTTTAACAGTTAAGAATGCTATTGATTTGTTTATTAAAAACGGCTATGAATCGATTGGTTTTATTGGTGGTGTTGGTCCTAAGCATGATCATATTCAAGAAAATGATCCACGTTCCGTTGCCTTTGCGGAATATATGAAGGTTCGCGGAAAAGATGGCAGCAACATGTTCGTTTTAGGACCATTCAGCGTTGAAAATGGTTATAAGCTTGGCAAAGAAGTAATAAAGAAGTGCAAGAACAATTTACCAGATGCATTTTTAATTGCTTCTGATACATTAGCAGTTGGTGTTTTACAGGCCTTTAACGAAGAAAATATTAACGTACCAAAAGATACCGCAATTTTGAGTATCAATAACAGTAATGTAGTGAAGTACGTATCACCACCACTTTCTTCTTACAACATCAACCAGCAGGAAATGATTGATTTAGCTTTAACTATGCTGACCAATTTGATTATTCAACCTGATCGTGCGCATATTGATGTGAATATGAACACTAATTTGGTGGTACGTAAAAGCTTTATTCCTAAAGCTGAATAAATTTTTTAGTAAATAAAAATTTTTTATTTTGAATATTTTGAAAGGAGAATGCTGAAGCATAGCATTCTCTTTTATTTTTACTCTAAGTAAATAATTTAGTTATATTAAATAAATAATTTACCAAAACTGATACTAAGCGTATACTCAGATATGTAAACGATTACAGATGATAACAATTTAGGAGGAAGCATTATGACAAACGGTCATAAAAATTCAGGGAAACAAATAATTTCCTATGCATCATTCTGTCTGGGTAACTTAGGACACGCAGCTTTTTATGGTGTAATGAGTACATACTTTATTATTTTTATTACCAGCGGAATGTTCAGTGGGCTAGAGCAATCAGTAGCTGATAAATTGATTGGTTTAATCACTGGCTTAATGGTAGTGATTAGAATTGTCGAGTTGGTTATTGACCCAATCTTGGGCAACATAGTTGATAATACCAAAACAAGATGGGGAAAGTTTAAGCCATGGATTTTCTTGGGTACTGTAGTTAGTGCAGTATTATTATTAATTTTATTTACTGGAATCTTTGGCTTAGCGCAAAGCAATTGGATTCTTTTCGCTATCTTATTCGTAATTATCTACATCGGTTTTGATATCTTCTATTCATTATCCGATGTTTCATATTGGGGTATGGTTCCGGCTTTAAGTGAAGATTCACATGAGCGTGGTATTTATACTTCATTGGGTGCCTTTTCAGGTGCTATTGGTTGGAACGGTTTAGCAATTATCGTTGTTCCATTAGTAACTGGGGTAACTTATGCAGTTACTGGTAAACATGAAGAAGGCGCACCAGGTTGGCTTGCCTTTGCGGCCGTAATTTCAGCTTTAGCAATTGTTTGTGCCATTATTGTTTGCTTAGGTACTAAAGAAAAGCACAATTTAATTAGAAATTCAGCCAAGCAGAAAACTACTTTGCCTCAAGTCTTCAGTGCTATTTTCCATAACGATCAAATTCTTTGGCCGAGTTTAGCCTACTTAGTCTTTTCACTTGCTAACACTATTACTAACGGGGTTTTGTTCTACCTGTACAAGTTTGTCATTGGTAAACCAGGCGAATTCTGGGTTGTAGGGCTTGCTGCAACGATTGTAGGGTTCTGTGTCAGTCCATTATTCCCAGTTTTAAATAAGTACATTCCAAGAAAATGGTTGTTTGTTGCAGGTCAAACTTGCATGATCTGTGCTTATCTTTTATTCATTTTCTGCCGTGATAATGTTGTGTTAATGGACTTAGGGTTGGTTTTATTCAACATCAACTTTGCTCAATTAGTAACTGTTTTGACCTTAACTGATGCGATTGAATATGGTCAGCTTAAGAGTGGTCAAAGAAACGAGGCCGTCGTTTTGGCAGTTCGTCCAATGATCGATAAATTCACTGGTGCTGTTTCTAATGCTTTGGTTGGATATGTAGCTATTGCAGCTGGTATGACAGGTGCCGCAACTGCTGCCGACATGACAGCACACGATATCAGCACTTTTAATACAATGGCCTTATATATTCCTTTAATCTTAGCTGTGATTTCAATCATCGTGTTCTTAAGCAAAGTAACTTTGACCGAAAAGAAACACGCCGAAGTTGTTGAAGAATTGAAGACTAAGCTTGCTGAAGGTGAAATCGAAAAAGACGATTCAACTAAAGCAAGACCTAGACAGCAAAAGATTTACGCACCAGCCGATGGTGAATTGATGCAAATGTCCTCCGTCGTTGACGAAGATAATAAGCCATTCCCAGGAAAGGGATTCGCAATCAAACCAAGTGCCGGCAAGATCTATGCACCATTCGATGGTAAGATTAGATTTACCTTTGGTACAAAACACGCCTTTGAGATTATCTCAGATAATGGCTTGCAAGTAGTCGTCCACGTTGGTCTTGGAACAGTAAACTTGCGTGGTGAAGGCTTTGAAACGTATTATGATGATGGACAAGAAGTCAAGAAGGGCAACTTATTACTAGAATTTGATCGTGATTTGGCTCTTAAGAATGGCTACAAGGATACGATCGTTACCTTCTACACTCAACCAGGTAGAATTAAAAAAGCTAGTCCAATTAAAGCAGGTTCTACTGTAAAACACGGTGATGAAGTAGTAGAAGTCCAGTTTAAGTAGAGGTTTAAAAATGACAAAAACATTATCACGTTTTCTTTATGGTGGGGACTACAATCCCGATCAATGGACAGAAGAAACATGGCCTGAAGACATTAAGGTCTTTAAAAAGGCAGATTTAAATTCAGCTACAATTAATATTTTCTCTTGGGCAGTTCTGGAACCTAGAGAAGGAGTCTATGACTTTTCTAAATTAGACAAGATCGTTCAAGAATTATTTGATGCAAACTTTGATATTGTGATGGGTACGGCAACAGCCGCAATGCCAGCCTGGATGTTTAAAAAGTATCCGGATATCGCAAGAGTTGATTACCAAGGCAGACGTCACGTCTTTGGTCAGCGGCACAATTTCTGTCCGAACAGCAAGAATTATCAAAGACTCGATAGTGAGTTAGTTAAAAAATTGGCCCAGCACTACGCTGACAATCCGCATATCGTAGTTTGGCACGTGAACAATGAATACGGTGGCAACTGTTACTGTGGAAATTGTCAAAACGCCTTCCGTGACTGGTTGAGAAACAAATATAAGACCTTGGGTGCGCTCAACAAGGCTTGGAACATGAATGTTTGGAGTCACACGATTTATGACTGGGATGAAATTGTTGTTCCAAACGAGTTGGGGGATGCATGGGGGCCAGAAAGTAGCGAAACCATTGTTGCTGGCCTTTCAATCGACTACTTACGCTTTCAATCCGAAAGTTTGCAAAACCTCTTCAAGATGGAAAAGGCAGTCATCAAGAAGTACGATCCTGAAACGCCTGTAACTACTAACTTCCACAGTTTGCCAAACAAGATGATTGACTATCAAAAGTGGGCCAAGGATCAAGATATTATTTCCTATGATAGTTATCCAACTTACGACGCACCTGCTTATAAGCCAGCATTCTTGTATGACTTAATGAGAAGCCTTAAGCATCAACCATTTATGTTAATGGAATCTGCACCTTCACAAGTTAACTGGCAATCTTACAGTCCACTAAAGCGTCCAGGTCAAATGGCCGCAACTGAATTGCAAGCTGTTGCTCACGGTGCTGACACTGTTCAGTTCTTCCAATTAAAGCAAGCAGTGGGTGGTTCCGAAAAATTCCACAGTGCAATTATTGCTCATTCACAAAGAACCGATACTAGAGCCTTCCGTGAATTGGCTGATTTGGGTCAAAAATTAAAGGAGGCTGGTCCAACAATCTTAGGTTCAAAGACTAAAGCTAAAGTCGCAATTGTCTTTGATTGGAGCAACTTCTGGTCGTACGAATATGTTGATGGCATTACTCAAGATTTGAATTATGTTGACTCAATTTTGGACTACTACCGTCAATTCTATGAACGCAACATTCCAACCGATATTATTGGTGTTGATGATGACTTTAGTAACTATGACTTGGTTGTTGCACCAGTGCTTTACATGGTTAAAGCAGGTTTAGCTGAAAAGATCAACAGCTATGTTGAAAAGGGCGGCCACTTCGTTACTACCTACATGTCAGGTATGGTTGATTCAACTGACAATGTTTACCTTGGCGGCTATCCTGGTCCATTGAAAGATGTCACCGGCATCTGGGTTGAAGAAAGCGACGCAATGGTTCCAGGTCAAAAAGTTAGAGTTAAGATGGATGACAAGGAATACGAAACCAGCTTAATGTGTGATTTGATTCATCCAAATAAGGCCAAAGTTTTGGCAAGCTACGCTGATGAGTTTTACGCTGGCACTGCTGCGATTACTGAAAATGATTATGGCAAAGGCAAGGCTTGGTACGTGGGAACCAAGTTAGGTCACCAAGGTTTGACACAATTATTCAACCACATTGTGCTTGAAACTGGAGTTGAATCATTAGTTTGCGACAGCCATAAGCTTGAAGTAACTAAGCGTGTCACAGCAGATGGCAAGAAACTTTACTTCGTGCTTAACATGAGCAATGAAGAAAGAGAATTGCCAAATAAATTTGCGGATTATGAAGACATCTTAACTGGTGAAAAAGCTAAGAGTTCAATGAAAGGATGGGATGTCCAAGTCTTAACCAAGTAACAAATCCTATTTCTTTCCCTCGAATTTAGATCAATAAATAAGGAAGCTAGGCGAAATGTCTAACTTCCTTTTTGTGTTGCTTATATATTTTTTATAAATAGTTCTAAGATCATTAAAACAATAGTGAAAATGACGCCTGCTTTAAATACTAGTACAAATAGTGGGTAATCTAGTAGCCAGTACGATAGTATAAATACCCTCTAAATATAAGAAAAAAACATCAGCTGATTTAGGATCTGCGGAATTACTTAAGATTGATCAAGATTACGGTTCTTTAGAAGTAGGAAAATATGCAGATTTCTTAGTGCTGAAAGATAATCCGTTAAAAGACGTATCTGCAGTTGAACAAGCTGATAAACAAGTTTACCAACATGGTGAAAGAAAATTTTAATAAGCAAAATGGTCTTAGTGTGAGCTAAGGCTATTTTTTCGCAGACAAACGTCTGGCTTTTTTAGTTCACTTAATTAAATATTTTATTTATTATAGTAAACTATTTACTAAAAGAAGCGAAAGAGATATACTAGTAGCTGAAAACGATTACAGTACAAATTTGAGGTAAATAAAAATGAATAAAGAAGAATTACTTACAGAATACGAAAAAACTTTTGGTGAAAAGGGTCAAGACGTCTTTTTCTCACCTGGCAGAATCAACGTAATTGGTGAACACACCGACTACAACGGCGGTCATGTTTTTCCAGCCGCAATCAGCTTAGGTGTTTATGGTGTCTATGGCCCAAGAGAGGATAAGAAAGTTCGCCTATATTCAGGTAACGTTGACGGCGATATTGTAGGATTTGAGATCGATGATACAACTGTTGAAAAGGATGATCGTTTCTGGGCTAACTACCTTAAAGGTATGATCACTTATTTGCGTGAAAAATACAATAATATTGATCATGGCTTTAACTTATACATTAAGGCTAACTTGCCATCAGGTTCAGGACTTTCATCAAGTGCCGCAATTGAAATGTTAATGGGAATCATCTTGAAAGATGAATTTAACTTAGACGTTGATCGCGTTAGCCTAGCCAAGATGGGTCAAAGAACTGAAAATGAATTTGTCGGCTTAAATTCAGGAATTATGGATCAATTTGCCTGCATTATGGGTAAAAAAGATAGTGCAATTTTCTTAGACTGCAACACCTTAAAGTATGAATACATGCCACTTGCATTAGGCGATTACGAAATTATTATCATGGCAACTAACAAACCACATACTTTAGCTGATTCTGCTTATAATGATAGGGTTGCTGAATGTGGTCGTGCTCTTAAAAAGTTGCAACAAAAGCTTGATATTAAGGCATTAGGTGAACTTGATAACGATGCTTTTGATGAATATTCTTACCTCATCAATGATGAAACAGAAATTAAACGTGCGCGTCATGCAGTTAGTGAAAATCAAAGAACTTTACGTGCAACTCAAGCAATGAAAGACGGCGATCTTGAAAAACTTGGTCGTTTAATTAATGCTTCTCACGAATCTCTTCACTATGATTATGAAGTAACTGGTAAAGAGCTCGATACTTTGGCAGAAGCTTCATGGAAACAACCTGGAGTGCTCGGTGCCAGAATGATCGGCGGTGGCTTTGGCGGTAGTGCAATTGCTATTGTTAAGAAGTCAGAGGCTGAGAACTTTAAGAAGAATGTTGGTAAGATTTACCGCGATACAATCGGTTATGATGCTAGCTTCTATGATGCAGAAATCGTTGATGGTACTAAGAGAATTTAATTAGTGTGAGAAGGGAAAGTTATGAAGGTTATTGAAAAATTTGCGGGTGAAGTTATTAATAGTGGTGCTTACGAGCCATTAGATCGAGTATATGTTATTAACAAAATTAGAGGATTAGTTGGTGATCATGATGAAGAAGAAAACGATAAGCCAGCTGCCAAGCAATTAGTTGACTTGGCCGTTAAAAATGAAAAAATTCCTGACGATATCACCTCACGTGAAGTATTAAATGATCAACTTTATGATTTAGCTATACCAACACCATCTAAGACTAATAGTATTTTCTGGCAAAAAATGCAAAAGTCTTCAGAGAAGGCTACAGATTGGTTTTATAAATTATGTGAAGACAATAATTATGTTAAAAAAGAGGCTATTGCCAAAAATGTTGTCTTCTCCGGCACTAGCTCAAAAGGTCATGGCTTAGAAATTACGATTAATTTATCTAAACCTGAAAAAGATCCTAAGGCTATTGCTGCAGCGGCACATGCAACAGGCAAGAAGTATCCTCAATGTGCACTTTGCCTTGAAAATGAAGGTTATTTAGGTGGCTATGGTAAAAATGCCCGTTCTAATTTAAGAATCATTCGTATGAATATCGCAGGTCGTCCATGGGGCTTCCAATATTCACCATATGCTTACTTTAATGAACACTGTATTTTCTTAGATCAAAAGCATATTCCAATGGTAATTAATGAACAAACATTAATTAACTTGGTTGAAATTGAAAAGATCTTCCCACACTATTTCGTTGGTTCTAACGCCGACTTGCCAATTGTTGGTGGTTCAATGTTAGCACATGAGCACTACCAAGGTGGTCGTCATACCTTCCCAATGATGAAGGCAGGTATCAAGAAGACCATTGTCTTTGATTCATACCCAACTGTAATGGCTGGGATCGTTGACTGGCCAATGAGCGACTTGCGTTTAACTAGTGAAAATTCACTTGACTTAATTGACCTTGGTGCAAAGATTATCAAATTCTGGGATAACTATTCAGACACTGCACGCAGCATTAAAGCTTACGATGGTAAGACTCGTCACCACACGGTAACGCCAATCATGCACCGTGAAGGCAAGAACTTCGTGCTCGATCTAGTTTTGCGTGATAACAATACTAGTGATCAATATCCTTTGGGCATTTTCCACCCACACGAAAAGTTATGGCACATTAAGAAGGAAAACATCGGCTTAATTGAAGTAATGGGTCGTGCTATTTTGCCAGGACGTCTTAAGAGTGAACTTGAAGAAGTAAAGAAATACTGGCTGGGTGAAGATAACAATATGGCTGCTAGTCATAAAGAATGGGCTGATCAAGTTAAGGCTGAAAACGAAATTAGCTGGGACAATGTTGATCAAGTAATGCAGCAATCACTTGTCGAAGTATTTGAACAAGTTCTTCAAGATGCTGGCGTGTTTAAGAATGATGCAGACGGTGATGAAGGCTGGGATAAATTTATTACAGCTTTAACCAAAAAGATTAAGTAAAGTAATTGAAGCGAGATCTTGAGGGTCTCGCTTTTTGTTACCGGTAACGCATATGTTATTGATAAGAAATACTTTATAATATTAATGAAAGCGAATACAAAAAAGAAAAGGCGAGAACATGAAAACAAGTTTTAATAAATATGGTCGAAAAGATGGCAAAGATCTTTGTGAAATTAGTTTAAAAAATGACAACGGCATGGTTGTTAAGGTACTTAACTATGGTGCAACGCTAGAAAAAGTTTTGCTTAACGACAAGAATATGATTTTGTCATTAAATTCACCAGCTGATTATTCTCAAGAAAGAAATTATTTAGGTGGTACAGTTGGCCGAATTGCCGGTAGAGTCAGAAAAGGTCAATGGAGACATGGTCTTGAAATTCATCAATTGCCAATCAACGAAGGTGAGAATCACATTCATGGCGGAATTGGTACAGATACTGAAGTATGGGATTTTGAACCTTCTTGTGATGAAAACAGTGCACGAGTAGATTTAACGTTATTTGATCCAGATGGTCATAATGATTATCCAGGCAATTTAAAGATTCATGTCAAATATGAATTGGACAATGATGATACTTTGCATTATTCAATTAATGCGGTGAGTGACCAATTAACTATTTTTAATCCGGTAAATCATGTTTACTTTACCTTAGGTGAAAAAGATAATATCAAAGATCTTAAGCTAAAAATGAATGCTGATTATTATTTGCCAGTTGATCACTCTGGAATGCCTGATCGTGGAATGGAAGAAGTTGCTGGCACTGCTTTTGATTTTAGAAAGACTAAGCGTGTAGGGGATGCTTTGGAAGCTGACGATCCTCAAATCAAAGACAGAGGAGGCATGGATCATCCATTTATTTTAAATGGCAATCGGCCTGGCGCTGTTTTAAGTTCAAATGAACGTAAGGTGACCGTGAATACTGATGCGCCATCATTGATTATTTATACTGGTAATGGTTTTGATCATACTGGTAAGTACACTGCTGATTTCGGCCAATATGCGGGAATTACTTGTGAAGCACAAATTCCACCGGCTGAAGGCAATGATTTGGGGCGCATTACTTTGTTACCAGGTGAAGAATTTAAGCGCAATGTAAGTTGGAAATTTGAGTAAAAATATAGGATTGGAAATTGTGGTTTCCAATCCTTTTTTGCTTGTCTCAATGTTTAATACAAGTAATAATTTTCTTAAGATAGTACAATTCAGCTATAGTTTATGAAACGAGGTAACTATATGCGTTTAGGAAAAGTGATTATTATATCTGCACTCTTGGGAGTCAGTACTCCGTTTTTAGTAAAGCAGACTCCAGTTGTTCAAGCAGCACAAGAAACGCAAAATAATACGTTTACTCTGGAAATTGCTTCTTATGCTTATCGCAAAGATGGTAAACAGGTTCATCTAGATGAGTTGCGGGATGCAAATGGAGAGAAAGTGGCTTTAAAACAAAATGGCCAGGTCACTTTGATTCCGAAGGGAACGGTTCTTAAATATTATGGTAAGCCTGTCCCGTTGAAAACATATATTGGTACTTCGTCTCAGACTAGTAACGGCGATATTAAGATGTATTACAGCATTGGTAATGGTTATTATATTAATGCTAAAAATGTTGGCTTGCCAAATGGTCCAGCCAATTTGACTATCGATCATAATTCATATGTGTACAATTATAAAGGCCAACGTAAAAAGGCAAAAACAATAAAAAAGAATACTACTCTAGAAGTACCTGGTAAATTTGAAGAAATTAATTCTCCTAAAAAGTTTTATTCTGAGTACTTGTCTTCCTCCGGTATTAAATTTGTTTCTTGGCAAAAGCGGCATCGTTTTTGGTTAAAGTATAAGACAATTCATGATAAACAATACTACCGCATTGGCAAGAATCGCTATATCAAGGCAAATAATGTGCGCTATCTTGATGGTAAGCCGATTTACGTCGATGAGAAAGAGACTACCGTTGTTTTGAAGAGCAGTCAGCAAATCGTCAATAGAAATTCTAATCGTGAAAGTGGACGTTACTATAAAAAAGGTAAGAAACTAGTAGTTGATAAGTATATTTCAACTTTCCGCGGCTATCCTGATGACTTCTGGTTCAAAACAGGAGTTGGAGATTCAGTTTTCTACCATGTTAAAGGAACTAAAGATGATTGGGTTTGGGGACGTGTCTCCGAAGTTGATGTCAAACGTCATATTGAGCCGGTTAATGTTTTTAACCAAAAGAATACAACTGTTCAGGCAAAACCGGGAATTACCAAGGCTGCGATTTACAATAGTCATGGTGAACAAGAGTATGACGATAAGTTCTTAAAGACTACCAACTACAATCAAGCTGGATATTACCCAACGGTTGTTAAAGAACTAAAATATATTTACGTTCCAAGCAGCAAGAAAGTAGAGTTGTTCTATCGGATAAAGAATAATGACTACATGCAATTCTTTGTTAATAAAGAGAGGAAAGGCATTGGATCGGACCCTAGAATTAACGACTTCTATTTGAAAGTTGAAGACTTTGAATATGTTGCTGGTCCAAAATTAACGCCAGTTAACACGCCTGCTGAAGCTGAGAAAGATAAATAATGGAGAATCAATAAGTAAAAAAGATTGGAAACCAAATGATTTCCAATCTTTTTATTTCGTCAAACTTTGGCGATAGATTTTTGGACTGAAGCCAGAATACTTCTTGAATGCCTTTGAAAAGGTAAATTCATCATTATAACCAATAATTCTTGAAATCTCCTGAATCGTATTATCAGTATTAGCTAGATATTCTTTAGCTTGTTCCATCCGTAAATTGATCAAAAATTGTTGTGGAGAAAGCCCTAGATTGTTTTTAAAAAGAGTATAAAGATAACTGCGAGAAAGATCCATCTTGTTGCAAAGATCAATGATTGACAGAGATGAATCTTCGAAGTTTTGTCTTAAATAAGTAATAGCAGCACGCAATTGCTCGTCCTTAGTGGCTGAATTCTTTCTTCTCTTGGTAGGATATTCAATATTCAAATTGTAAAAAGTGTAATAAAGCAAAGCTTCGATCAGTATGTCATTAGTAAGAGAGCTAGGTGAATGTGCGGCCTCAAATAAATTCTGCAGGCTCTGACAAAATTTGCTGTCCTGAACCTGCCTTAAATAATTTTGCGTAGATAAAATTGAGCCTGAAAGCATCGCTCTAATTTTAATACCGGATAATCCTAACCAAAAATAACTCCAAGGCTCTTTACTATCTGCTTGATAAAAGCAGGGTACGCCTTTAGGAAGAATAAACACATCCCCAGCTTGCAAGGTAACCATGGAATGATTTGCCGAAGCAAAAGTTCCTTTGCCTCGTTGAATGTAGTGAATAACATAGTTGTCACGCACATTATTACCTTTAAAAGTGTAATTAGGTGCACAATTTTCTTGTCCCCAGAATAAAATATTGCTTTCTAAGCTTTTATTGCTTAATGCTCTGTATGATCCATCCATAAAAATGCCTCAATTTTACTATTTATACATGTCTTTATGTCTTTAGATTTGCTACATAATACAATGATATCACTGATTAGTGAATTAAACATGTTTTTATGTTCATTAAAAATAATGACATAAATCGTGATGACAGTGCTATGGTTAAAAATTCTCCTCTGACAGATAATAATAACTGTAATGAAAGCGAATACATGAGCGCTATAGAGGGGGAAAGATCTGATGAAAAAAGATCAAGGAAAAATGTCAATAGGCGCACGACTAGCTTATAGTTTTGGTGCCTTTGGTAATGATTCATTCTATGGATTGTTATCAGGATATTTAATTATGTTTATTACGTCACACTTGTTTAATACTGGTAATGCGGCAGAAGATGCCAAAATGATCAGTATCGTGACATTGATTATCATGGGTTTAAGAATTGTAGAATTATTCATTGACCCATTTATCGGTAATGCGATTGACCGTACTAAAACTCGTTGGGGTCACTTCCGTCCATGGGTTGTAGTTGGTGGTTCAATCTCTGCAGTCATTCTTTTAATGTTATTTACTAACCTAGGTGGTTTGTATCAAAAGAATGCTATCTTATACATGATTGTCTTTGGTGTTTTGTATATCACCATGGATATCTTCTATTCATTTAAGGATGTCGGCTTTTGGTCAATGCTTCCATCATTAACTACTGATTCACGTGAACGTGAAAAGACAGCTACTTATGCTCGTGTTGGTTCAACTGTCGGTGGTGGTTTAGTTGGTATCCTAGTTATGCCAGCTGTAATCTTCTTCTCAGCCAAAGCTACTTCAACTGGTGATGACAGAGGTTGGTTTATTTTTGCAGCAATCATTTGTGGTATCGCATTTGTTTCTGCTTGGTGTGTCGGTTTATTCACTCGTGAAGTAAACAGTGATATTCGTAAGAATAAAAAGGATACTAAAGGTATCGTTGGTATCTTTAAAGCATTATCTGGTAACGACCAATTAATGTGGGTAGCTTTAGCTTACTTATTCTACGGTATTGGTATTAACATTACCAACTCTCTTGAAGTCTACTACTTCACTTACATTATGGGTATGCCAAAGGCATTCTCAATCTTTTCAACCATTAACATTTTATTAGGTATTATTGCAACATCATTGTTCCCGATCTTGTCTAAGAGAATGAGTCGTAAAGCACTTTTCACAAGTTGCTTAGTTGTAATGCTTTGTGCAATGGGAATCTTTGCTTTTGCAGGTAGCAATCTTCCATTAGTTTTACTTGCTGCATCATTATTCGGTTTCCCACAACAAATGGTCTTCTTGATCGTTTTAATGATTATTACCGACTCTGTTGAATATGGTCAATTAAAACTTGGTCACCGTGACGAATCACTTGCTTTGTCAGTTCGTCCATTGATCGATAAATTCGGTGGTGCCGTTTCTAACGGTGTTGTTGGTCAAATTGCCATCATGGCAGGTATGACTACAGGTGCAACAGCCGCATCAATTACCGCTGCTGGTAAGATGAACTTTAAGTTGATGATGTTTGCTGTACCAGCCGTAATGCTTGTTATTGCGATTATTATCTTTGCTACTAAGGTCATCTTAAGTGAACAAAAGCACGCAGAAATTGTTGCTGAACTTGAAAAAACTTGGGGTAAGAAGTATGCTGGCGATCAAGATGCTGCTAAGTCAGCTACTGGTCAAATTGAATTAGCTACTCCAATTGCTGGTAAGTTAATGAATTTATCAGAAGTTAACGATCAAACATTCTCAAGTGGCTCTGTTGGCCAAGGCTTTGCAATTAAGCCAGAAGATGGTCGAGTATTAGCACCATTTGACGCAACTGTTCGTCAGGTCTTTACTACTAGACACGCAGTTGGTCTTGTTGGTGATAATGGATTAATATTATTAATTCACATTGGTCTTGGCACCGTTAAATTAAAGGGTACTGGCTTTGTCTCATATGTTGAAGAAGGTCAAAAAGTTAAGACGGGCCAAGAATTAATCGAATTCTGGGATCCAACTATTAAGAAGGCTGGACTTGATGATACTGTAATTGTAGTAGTTACTAACTCAAATGAATTTGAAAATATTAAATTAACAGCTAAGGCAGGTACTGAGGTCAAGGCAGAAGATGAAGTCATGACTTTGGCAGCTAAAGAAAAAGTTGAAGCTAAATAGGAGAAAAATTATGGCAGAAGAATTAATTACTTTCGACGAAAAGAATAAAGTCTTTCATCTTCATAATGAGCAAATTTCATATCTTCTTTCAGTAGAAGATGGCGATACGCTTTGTCATTTATACTTCGGTAAAAAAGTAAATAATTATCATAATGAATTGCGTTACCCAAGAGTCGATCGTGGTTTTTCCGGTAACTTACCTGGCTCATTAGATAGAACTTTTTCTCGCGATTCTTTACCTAAGGAATATAGTACAGCAGGCGAAATGGATTATCATACGCCAGCTGCGGTTGTCCGCCAAAAAGATGGTTCTAATGCTTTGTTTTTAACTTACAAGGATTACCAAATTGTGGATGGTAAGCCGGACTTGAAAGGATTGCCTCATTCATGGGTAAAGGATAATAATGAAGCTCAAACTTTGATCATTACTCTTGAGGATCAAAAGACTAAGCTTGATTTTGACTTATTGTACACCATCTACCGTGATCGTCCTGTAATTGTAAGATCAGTAAAGGTTAAAAATTCAGGCGATGAAACAGTCAATATTGAAAAAGTTGCTTCAATGCAGCTTGATTTTGTCGATCGCAACTTTGATTCAATTACTTTACCGGGTGCTCACGCCCATGAAAGAAGAGTGGATCGCGAACACATTAACCAAGGTATTCACGTCTTTTCTAGTCACCGCGGTACTTCCAGTCACCAAATGAATCCATTCTTGGCTTTAGTTGATCCAGATACCAATGAATTTAATGGGGATGCTTATGGTTTTGCCTTTGTTTACTCTGGTAATCATAAGTTTGAAGTTGAAAAAGATCAATTTGCTCAGACTCATGTTAATGTTGGTATTAATGATTTCAACTTTAACTGGCAACTACCTGCTGGGGATGAATTCCAAACTCCAGAAGTCTTGATGGTTTACTCAGATCAAGGTTTAAACAAGATGAGTCAAGCATTCCATAGCTTGATTCATGATCGAATTATTCGTAGTAAATACAAGAATGAAGTACGTCCAATCTTAGTTAATAACTGGGAAGCAACCTACTTTGATTTTAATGAAGATAAGTTAAAGACTATTGTAGATGATGCTAAGAAGCTTGGCATTGAGATGTTCGTTTTAGATGATGGCTGGTTTGGTCATCGTGATGACGATAATACTTCATTAGGTGATTGGAAAGTTTATAAAAAGAAGTTTCCAAATGGTTTAGGACATTTTGCAGATTATGTTCACGATCAAGGGATGAAATTTGGTCTATGGTTTGAACCTGAAATGATTTCATATGATTCTGATCTTTACAAAGAACATCCAGATTATTTGATGCATGTTCCTGGCAGAAAACCAAGTCCATCCAGAAATCAATACTTGCTTGACTTGGGACGCAAGGAAGTACGCGACAATATTTATAACCAAATGGAAAAGATCTTGGGATCAGGCAAGATTGACTATATTAAGTGGGACATGAATCGTCACTTATCAGATATCTATGAAGCTGATTTACCAGCTAATCGTCAAGGTGAAGTTTACCACCGTTATGTATTAGGTCTTTATGATTTACTTGAAAGAATAGTTGATGCTCATCCAGATCTGTTAATTGAAGGCTGCTCAGGCGGTGGCGGTAGATTTGATGTCGGTATGGCTTACTATGACCCACAAATCTGGGCTAGTGATGATAGCGATGCAATTGATCGTTTAACCATTCAATATGGTACAAGTTTGGTTTACCCGCAATCAATGATGACTTCTCACGTTTCAGTTAGTCCTAATGAACAAAATGGCAGAATTACTCCATTTAATACCCGTGGCGTTGTTGCCATGTGGGGTGATCTTGGTTATGAACTTGATTTAACTAAGATGAATGAGGAAGATCGTGAAGCTGTCGCAAAGCAGGTGGCAGAATACAAGAAGATTAGAAAAGTTACTCAATTTGGTAAGTTCTACCGCTTGAAATCCGCTCAAACCAGCAATCAATGTGCTTGGGAAACTGTTTCAGATGATCAAAATGAGGCGGTTTTGAGCGTAGTCAAAGTAATGGCTTCAGCTCAGCCATATTTAACTAAGACTAAATTAGTTGGCCTTGATCCAAATAAACAATATGAAGATCAAAGAACGCACCAAGTTTATGGCGGCGACGAATTGATGAATATGGGTATCTATGATCCAGTTGAACATGGTGACTTTAAGGCTTATATGTACTACTTCAAAGCAATAAAATAGGAGTAAATTATGGCAATTACAAATAAGGTCATGCTAATTACTTATCCAGATAGCTTGGGTAAAAATTTAACAGAATTAAACGAAGTTTTAGAAAATGACTTAAAAGGTGCAGTTGGTGGCATTCACTTGTTGCCATTCTTTCCCTCAACTGGTGACCGCGGTTTTGCGCCAACTGATTACACTACAGTAGACCCTAAGTTTGGTGATTGGGCTCAGGTTGAAGCATTAGGCGAAAAATATTACTTGATGTTTGACTTCATGATTAACCATATTTCTAGACAGTCTAAATATTATCAGGATTTTCAAGAGCACAAAGACAAAAGTCCTTATGCTGATATGTTCTTAAGTTGGGATAAGTTTTGGCCTAAAGATCGTCCAACGCAAGCAGATATTGATTTGATCTATAAGCGTAAAGATCGCGCACCATATCAAGAAATTACTTTTGCTGATGGTAGCAAGGAAAAGCTTTGGAATACCTTTGGTCCTGAACAGATTGATTTGGATGTGCAGAAAAAGGTAACGCAAAAATTCATTAAAGATACTTTAACTAACTTGATCAAGCATGGAGCAGACATTATCCGGCTAGATGCCTTTGCTTATGCGGTTAAGAAATTAGATACCAACGATTTCTTTGTGGAACCAGAAATCTGGGACTTATTGAAGCAAGTTCAAGATGATATTGCGGACGAGGGTGCAACCATTTTACCGGAAATTCACGAGCATTATTCAATGCCATTTAAGATTGCCAAGCATGGTTACTTTATTTATGATTTTGCTTTGCCAATGGTAACTCTTTACTCACTTTATTCTGGTAATTCTAATCGTTTAGCAGCCTGGCTCAAAAAGTGTCCAATGAAACAATTTACTACTTTGGATACACATGATGGTATCGGTGTGGTTGATGCGCGTGATATCCTTTCTCCTGAGGAGACCGACTATACCAGTCAAGAGCTATATAAAGTTGGTGCCAACGTTAAGAAGAAGTATTCTAGTGCTGAATATCATAACTTAGACATTTATCAAATCAATACTACGTTTTATTCAGCTCTTGGTGATGATGATCAAAAGTACTTCATGGCACGACTCTTGCAAGTCTTTGCGCCAGGCATTCCACAAGTTTATTATGTAGGGATGCTAGCTGGCAAGAATGATATTAAATTGCTGGAAGAAACTAAAGAAGGTAGAAATATCAACCGTCATTATTACAGCAAAGCAGAGATTGAAAAAGAAATTCAACGTCCGGTTGTTGCATCATTACTCAAGCTCTTCACTTTTAGAAATACAGAAGCTGCATTTGACTTGAATGGCTCAATTGATATTTCTACTCCTAATGAAAATGAAATTCGAATCGTCCGTATGAATAAAGAACAAACTAGAAAAGCTGAACTAGTTGCAAACTTGAAGGATTTAACTTATCAAGTGCTAGTGAATGGTGAACAGATAAAATTCTAAACCCTTTCTCTTACTCTCTCAATTTAAAAAGCATATGTCGATAATTATTCGATGTATGCTTTTTCATTTGTAATCTTAATTCCTTAATAATTGTTCCTTCAAAGAAAAGTCAAATTTCATTGTTATGATGAATATAGGAAGAAGGGATAAATGGTGAATATTTACGGAGAATATACCCCTGTTTTAGATAAATTGCTTAAACAAATGACGGAGCAATTTACTACTTTAAATCAAAATTATGAAAAAAAGTATCACGAAAGACTTTATGAACACTTGCGTGGTCGAGTTAAAAGCGAAAAGAGCATGGAAGATAAATGCCAACGGAAGGGATTACCACTTACGCCCAATTCTGCCTTAAGGGAAAATCGAGATAGCGTTGGTTTACGTATCGTCTGCAATTTTGTCGATGATATCTACACTTGCATTGCAGCTATTAAAAAATGGGACAACGTTAGTGTAGTGAAAGAAAAAGATTATATTACTAATGCTAAACCTAATGGTTATCGTTCTTATCATATGATTTTAGATGTAATGGTTCCCGAGCAAGATGTCGATGGTAATATTCCAGGACATTATTTTGTCGAAGTACAATTAAGAACAATTGCCATGGATACTTGGGCAAGCTTAGAGCATGAAATGAAGTATAAACATCAAATCAAGAATCCAGAAATGATTGGTAAAGAACTGAAAAGAGTTGCTGATGAATTGGCATCTTGTGACATTAGTATGCAAACCATCAGACAATTGATTAGAGAAGGGGATTGATTATTTAATGAAGATTTTAGTCGCAGAAGATGAACCACAACTACTCAGAGTATTAACTGTTGCCATGCAAAAGGCAGGTTATGAAGTTGATCCTGTCGATAATGGCTTAAAAGCCGTTGAACACACTAAGGAAAATTCATATGATGTCATTATCTTGGACATTATGATGCCGGTAATGGATGGAATTACCGCTTTAAAAAAAATTAGAAAAAGTGGTGATAAGTCATATATTTTAATGCTTACCGCAAAGTCAGAAATTGATGATCGAGTAACTGGCCTTGATAGTGGGGCAGACGATTATATAACTAAACCATTCTCATTAAAAGAATTGCTGGCTAGACTGCGTTCAAAGGAGAGAAGAGAGGATGACTTTACTCCTAATGAAGTAAGCGTTGGTGATGTTACTCTGAATGTGTCTGAACAAGAATTAGTGAGTCATAATTCCATTCGGTTAAATGGACAAGAAACGCAGTTGATGGATTACTTTATTTTGAATGAAGGAAAAGAATTATCGACTGAAGAATTACTTAGCCATGTATGGCGCAATGACGAAGATGCAAACAGCGACATAGTTTGGATATATGTCTCCTATTTAAGACAAAAATTGCAATCAATTCAAAGTTCTGTGAAGATTAACGGAATAAAAGATGGTAATTATAGCTTAGTTAAGTAGGTGATAAGATGATTCAAAAATTTCGCTGGAAATTTATTGGTGCTTCTGTCGCTGCTTTATTGATAGTTTTGTTAATTACACTAGGTAGTTTGGTAGGAATTACTCGTATTCAAAATCAAAATGAAATTAATCGAGTTTTGACCGCTTTAGTAAAAAATGAGGGTCATCTTTCACCGCATAATGCACAGCCGGCTTTTGGCAATCAGGATGACTTAATTAATCGGAATTTTTTAGCGGGAAAATATAATCCTGAAGCTGTTTATCAATATCGCTATTTTGCCGTAACAGTTGATGCTAGCCATCAAGTTAAGGTTATTAATAACAATAACGTTTATAAGATTAAAAATACTGAAATTGCTGATATTACTTGCAGAACATTGGCTGAACATAATAAGCAAGGAAATATTAAGGCGGGACAAAATCAGTATGCTTATAGAGTTACCAAAGATTCAGCTGGTCAAACTTTAATCGTCTTTTTAAATGAGACCTTAATTTATAATCGTTTTTGGTTGATGTTCAGAGTGGCAGTGGTTTTAGGAATTGGCGCATTAATTGTATTCGCATTAGTGCTAATCTTAGTTTCTCGCAGAGCAATTAAGCCGATTATTGATACATATCACAAGCAGCAGGAATTTATTACTAATGCGGGGCATGAGCTGAAGACACCTTTAGCGGTGATTTCTGCTAATACCGAAATGGAAGAAATGTTAGGTAATGACTCGGAATGGAATCAAAGTACCAAAGAACAGGTTGATAAGCTAACTAAATTAGTTAATCGATTAATTTCATTAGCTAGAGCGGGTGAAACGGGAGAATTAACTTTAAGTAAAGTTAATTTCTCAAAAATTGTTGAACAAACAACTCAAGATTTTAAATCGATCATGAAAAAGAATGACCTGACATATCAGGTTTCTATTCGTGAAGGATTAAATGTAATTGCTGAAAAGCATTCATTGGCAGAAATCATTAATATTTTGCTTGATAATGCTAGAAAATATTGTGATCCACATGGCAGAATTAGAGTGGAATTATCCAAGAGTCCTTTGAGCAAGAATGCTGTTTTGCGTATCAGCAATACTTATAAAGAAGGCAAAAACAAAAATTATACTCACTTTTTTGAAAGATTTTATCGAGAAGATGAATCGCATAATTCTAAAAAAGGCGGCTTTGGCATCGGTCTCGCGATGGCACGCGAGTTAGTACAGGCTTTTCGTGGCAAGATCTCAGTTGGCTACAAGGGCGAAGACATTGTTTTTACCGTTAGTCTTAAAATAGTCAAATAGTTTCTTGATAGTTGTATAATAAAAATAGAATCGAGGGACTGATTTGACTAAGAGAAAATCTATTTATAGCAAAGATGTTGTCTTAGTAATGGCAGCATCTTTTTTCTTTATGTTTAGCACGATGTTTGTTAACCCACTGATTAATGGGTACGCTAAAAAATTAGGAGCCAGCAGTGCCTTTGCCGGCGTGATTGTTGGGATTATGAGTATAGCGGCCATGTTTTTACGCCCTGTTGCAGGTAACTTAACTGATAAATTTTCAAAGTATCGTTTGTCTTTAATTGGCGGTGTTTTGATCTTGATTGGCGTGTTAGGCTATATTTTTACGCCATCAAGTGGACTGTTGTTATTATTTAGACTAATCAACGGAACGGGCTATGTTCTGTGTACTGTTTGCATGACAACCTGGATAGCATTTTTAGTACCGCGTCAACACGTAGGTGAAGCGATGGGCTTTTACGGTTTAATGAATGCACTAGCTATGGCATTAGCACCAGCGCTTTCAATTAATATTTATCAAAAAATTGGTTATCGTGAAAGTTTAATTGCTGCAGCGATTGCGGCCTTTTTGATGATTGTGGTGATTCAGTTTGTTGGCAATCATGCTTTGCCACTTAAGAAAAAAGGACAGACGCAGAAAAAGTACTTTAAGATTATCCAGATGAACGTTTTGCCAGTCGCGATTTTAACCACGTTATTTGGGATGCCTTATTTTATTACGCAGGCTGATATTGTGACTTATGTTGAACAGCGTCATTTAACTGTCGCTGTTGGTAGTTACTTTTTGATTTATGCGTTAGTCTTATTAGTAATCAGAATAGGTTTAAAGCGGTATTTTGATACTGTTCGTTTTGGTGTGTGGTTCTGGCTTAGTCTGGTATCTACTGCAGCTTATATCTTTTTATTGGCAGTGATGAATAATAACTGGCAAATGGCCTTAGCTGCCGCTGGAATGGCGCTGGGCTATGGTATTATTTATTCCGTTTTGCAATCTACCGCATTATTGCTTGCCCCAATTGAGGAGCAAGGTTTAGCTAGTTCTACTTTTTACCTGGGATTGGACGTTGCAATGTCCTTTGGCCCAATGATTAGTGGGGTAGTTGACAGCATATTGCCGGTTAAATATTTTTATTGGGTTGATTTGGTATTGGTGCCTCTGATGTTAGTAGTTTACTTTATTTGGCGCAAGCGACTTAATGGAGCAATTGATCACCATTAACAGAGAAAGGGAAATATTATGAGTGACTATTTAGTAAAATCTAAACTTGAAGATACAGAATGGCAGATTAAGAGTGATGCTCGTGACCATAGCTTTATTTGTGATGTAAGTGATGACAAGTACAATGCAGGACCTAATCCAGTTGAATATTTGTGCGGCAGCGTTAATTCTTGCATTGAAATATCTGCAGGGATGATTAATAAAATCCATCATCTTGGTATTAAAAATCTTCGTATTGAAAATCAAGCTAAAACAGAAAAATTAGACCATGGCAAATCTGTGGTTACTGAAATGAAGATTAAGGTTTTCTTTGATTCAGATATGACTAGAGCTGAAAAAGAAGAATTTTTAGCCCATAGCTTGCACGTATCTACGGTATATCAAACCCTTAAAGAAGCAATTAAGATTTATGTTGAGCTGGGATAGGGATGAATTTTGATGTCAATTTTTGATGAAGCAATTGTACTAAATGATGGTAGCTTAATACCTAAAGTTGGTGTGCAGGTTGATAATGATCAAACTCTTAATGAAGCCGTTGCAGCAGGATTTCGATTGATTGAACAGACTGCTGATCAAAAAATGCACATGCGAAAAACGCTACCACAGCTCTTTATGGAAACTGTGATTTCAGAGGATGTAAAGACCCGTGAGGAATTACGCAATTATTTTGCTACAGTTAGGGCTAATTTAATTAGCAGCCGTCCCGATCTTTGCTTATTAAAATTGAGTGATGATCAAAAACGTAATCAGGAAATTTGGCATGAATTGGAAGAAGCGAAGTGTAAAGGCTGGGTTAAGTGTTTAGGCGTTGCCGACGCAACTACTGATAGTTTAGGTGAATTGCTTAAAGAAAAAGTTAAGCCAGTAGTAATGCAATTAAACTACGAAGATCCAGTATTAATTAATCTAGCTCGTGAGCATAAAATGCAAGTTGAGATTTCGATTAGAGAAGATATTGATGGTTTAGCAGAAATCGCAACTAAATATAAAGTTAGTGTCATAGACTTGGTTATTAGTTACTTTAACCAAAAGAGAATTATTCCATTGATTGAAGCAGATGCGATGAAGGAACGGCCTAAAGCAGATGTTAAAATTCAAGCAGAAGATATGGAAATAATCGGACAATTATTTGCTAGTAATTAAGATGTAAATATAGTTGGATTTGTATTTTGATGAATAATAATGAATGTTATAATGAAACTATAAGAGTTTAAGTTAGGAGATTAATATGAAAACTAAAAAATTATTTACTTCATTAGCTGCAGCTGTGATGCTTTCAACTAGCTTAGCTGGTAGCGGTGCTGTATTAAGTCAAACTGCACATGCCGCTGATACAACTCAAACTGCAAGTACCAATTCACAAGCTAAAAAAGGTACGATGACTGTTAAATATAGAACAGTAACTGCTACTATTAAGAATACTAACCCTACTTTGTATACTATCGGTGATGATGGTAAGACACTTAAACCAGTTACTATTGGTTATACAAAAGGTCAAGCAATTCAACTTACTTACATAGTTCCAACTTCAGGGAAGAATAAAGTATATGCCATTGAAGGAACTATGAATGTTAATGGTAAGGATGTTCAATTATTTGTTCCAGAAACAGAAGTAACAGTAAGTGGTACTGTTCCAACTTTTGATGACGCTGTAAAGCAAAGAACTGCGGATGTTAAGACTATTCAAGATGCCTTTAATAACAGAGATTTAAAGTACATCGTTGTAACTCCTAAGTCAAAGAAGGGCGCAAAGATTTACTACGCTTACAAGAAGACTAAGAAGTCAAAGAAGATCTACTTCAAGGCTTCTAAGAAGAAGATCGAGAAGGGCAAGAAGTTTAAGTCATCAATGATCGTTAAGCACGGTAAAACTAGATATGTTTACATTGGCAAGAAGCGCTATGTAAAGCAAAGTGATGTTAAGTTAGTTAGTGCTAAATATGCACCAGTTAAGTTATCAGATGAACTTAAGAACTTGCTTGAAGAAAACTAGAATTAAACGCAAAATAACAAGAAGTCGAGATTCGTTCATGAATCTTGGCTTTTTTGTATTGATTAATGAAATTATTTTCTTAAAATAGATAACTGGGATTATTAGTGGAAGGATATTTAATGAAGAAATTAAAAGTATTCATCATTATGAGTTTAATGATGATTTTTTTAGTTAAACCAAGAACGGTTTTAGCTAAAAGTTTAGGTTCATTTCAACCCAAGATGATTAATGAAAATAGTAATTATCGAATTTATCAAAAATTAACGCGTAAGGGTCCAGCAGGAAGTATGGGTCTGGCACGTACCTTTAAATATGGCAATTTT
The DNA here is from genome assembly GCF_016742815.1 of Lactobacillus sp. A27. Classification (NCBI taxonomy): domain Bacteria; kingdom Bacillati; phylum Bacillota; class Bacilli; order Lactobacillales; family Lactobacillaceae; genus Lactobacillus; species Lactobacillus sp. A27. The sequence continues at coordinate 25,669 of NZ_JAEHNT010000033.1, read as the reverse complement.
CAAGCGAATGCCGTAAGAAAAGTAGGAAAGTCAAAGTATTATTACGTTTGGATTGATGGTCACAAAGCTGGCTGGCTTAATCAACGGGCTTTCTTGAGAGATAAAATTGATGTTGCCAAAAATGTTAGTTTAGTTAAGAATTCACATTATATTTTTCCTGCAAGGGATGCAATTAACTTCGCTACAGACTCAACAGGAGCCGTGATAGATCCTGATAAAGTTAAGGCATCGCAAGATGAAGTGTTATCTAACAATGCTGGTAAGCATAAAATAAAGTTTTCTTATGGTAAAGCTCGTGCACATACAGTAGTTGAGGTAAGAAGTAATGCTCATGAAGGCGTTGCTAAGGCCAATAAAACGGAGCAAGCGGGAAAAGCTGCAAGCAGCTGGTTTAAGCATTACAAAACTTCCGGCAATTGGGGCAAAGGAGCAAGTTATGCACCAGAAACCAAGCCACACGTTTTAAAAAGCAAGCCTTTTAGATTAAAGACATATTTCTATCAACCTGCAACTTTAAGCCAAGATGGCGAAAAAATTGGGGTGGTAGGTCCTGTGCCTGAAGGTGTAACTATTTCAAATGGTTCAATGTATGCGACGATGTATGAATCACCACATAATACCCGTGCACATATTGTGGCCTATAAGTTTAATCACGTCCCTAATCGCTATGTCATGCAAAAGTTGCCATGGCTTCCTTGGGCAGAATTCACGCGATTAGCTTCCGAGGTCAAAGTTAGTCCTAATATTAAGTTAGGGCATGGTCAAGCATTTGGTGCTACAGATAAGTATATTTATGCAATTGCTAATGACCATTTGCTTCGTCATAGCGCTCAGTCTGAAGAAATTATGCAAATTAGTAAAAAAGATTTGCGAATTAAACGAATTTGGACTTTCAAGATTTGGAATAAATCAGCTAAGGATGGTCGCTATGTTCATAACGCTGTCTTTGTAAATGATAAAAAATTTATTGCAGTCTATCATAGTGCAACCGAGCACCGCTTCGAATATTGGGAGGTAACTCGCCGCGGCAACAGTTGGCATCCCGTTGAGATCGGTGCAACTAAAGGTGAATTTATGCGTAATAATTCGCCAGTACAAGGTATCGCATGTGATAAAAAGAGAAAGCAAATTTATCTTGCCTTCAATGATTATTTATTTAAAACAAATCGTGCTGGTAAAGTACTAACTAGTGGACATTTTCATACCGGTCGCGAATTTGAGGGGATTTGTGTCAATGATTCGTACTTATATGCGGAATTAGCACAAAGACCAGAATTATTACGTCAAAAAATTAAATAGGATATAACAGCTTCTTTTGAATTTGCATTTATAAAAGTTCATAATAGTAAATGTTTGTTTAAAAAAGGAGTTGTTTTTTATTTATGGAGCAAGATAATCACGTCAAGATTAAGCTAGGAAGCTTAGTTTTGATGATTTTCTCTTCTATTTTTGGATTTAGTAATTCGCTAACAGCCTTTTATCAGATGGGGTACGCAAGTATTATCTGGTATATTGTGACTGCCATTTTATTCTTTTTGCCATCTGCATTAATTTTTGCGGAATATGGTGCTGCTTTTAAGGGGATTAAAGGCGGAATCTTTTCTTGGCTGGAAGGTTCTACTAATGAAAAGATAGCATTTATCGGAACGTTCATTTGGCTTTCAGCCTGGGTTGTGTGGCTAGTTTCATCCACGCAGTTCTTCTTAGTATCTGTCTCAACGGCCGTATTTGGTCATGATACAACGCAAAGCTGGCATCTAGGGGCTCTATCTTCGACTCAATTATTGGGGATTTTGGAAGTTATTTTCTTAGCTGTAGTAACTTTTTGTGCAGCAAAGGGAATTGATAAAATAAAGACGATCAATAATATTGGTGGGATCTTTACTTTGGCAATTGCTATTGGCTTTACTGTTGTTTCATTGTTTGTATTCATTTTGAATCATGGACAATTAGCTGAACCAGTTACTGCACAAAATTTGGTACATTCACCTAATCCATCATTCCAATCACCAATTGCGGTTGTTTCATTTATCGTCTATGCATTGTTTGCTTATGGCGGTTTGGAAACAACCTCAGGGGTAATTGATTCTGTTGATAAACCAGAAAAGACTTATCCAAAAGGTTTAATCATTGCCATGGTGATGATGACTGCACTTTATGTGGTTAACATCTTCATGTGTGGTGTGGCTGTTAACTGGAATAAAGAACTCGGTGTCAAGGGCGTTGATTTGGCTAATGTGGAATACGTTTTGATTAATAATTTGGGTGTGGTTACTGGTCACAGCTTAGGACTTTCAGAATCTGCATCTTTGGCAATTGGTTCCGCATTTTCACACTTTGCAGGTATTGCCGATGTTTTATCAGGTGTTGCTGCAGCTTTCTTGATGGTTTACTCACCAATTAAGTCATTTATTGAAGGTTGTGATCCACGCCTTTTGCCTAAAAAGTTGGTGCAATTGAACAAGCATAATATGCCTGAACGTTCAATGTGGGTACAAGCAATTATCGTTAGTGTAATTATCTTGTTTATTTCATTCGGTGGTAATGCTGCAGATCAGTTCTATACCATCTTGATGGATATGATGAACGTATCATCATCTGCACCATACTTGTTCTTAATTGCTGCATATCCATTCTTTAAGGCTAAGAAAGATTTAGATCGACCATTTGTCTTTATCGAAGGTAAGAAAAAAGTTTGGGCTACGACAATTGTAGTTTGGTTGGTTGTAGCTATTGGTATTGTCTTTACTTGTATCGAGCCTTTATTTACAGGTGATTATCAAACTTCATTCTGGACAGCAATTGGTCCGGTAGCATTTGGTGTTGTCGCTTGGATATATTATGCATACCGCGAACATAAAGAAAAAGTAAATTTATAAAATAAAATACTAGTCTAAGATTATGGTATTGTAGGTAATCTTGAGGCTAGTATTTTTTATTCTCGTTGCTCTCACAAACTTTCGCTTTTTTCGCGTGAATAACGCGAGAACAAAAAAAGAAGATCCCTGCAGATCTTCTCAAGTTGATTATTCCACTACATGACGTTCAAATGGATCATCTGAAATACCTTCAGCCAAAATGTCTCTTGACCATTGCTTAGCTGAAAATAATGAGTGATCTCGGTAGTTACCACAAGATTCAATGGTTGTACCTGGTACATCTTCCCATTTGATGTTATCACGAATTTCTTCTAATGATTCTTTCAAGGCTTTAGCAACTTCAGTGGTTGATGGGGTACCCCAAACTAAAAGGTGAAATCCGGTCCGGCAACCAAATGGTGAGCAATCAATGTAGCCATCAATACGATCACGTAAAAGGCCGGCTAATAAGTGTTCAATGGTGTGTAAACCGCCAGTTGGAATAGCATTCTTGTTTGGTTGAACTAAACGTAAATCAAAGTTACTAATTTTATCGCCTTTTGCCCCTTCTTCAACAGTAATTAAGCGAACGTAAGGTGCCTTAACTTTAGTGTGATCTAATTCAAAACTTTCTACTTTTCCCATAATTTTTCTCCTTGTTTAAAAAACTACTTAATTTCATTTTAACTTGAATTACGAATTTTAACCCCAAACTTGCTTGGCAGTATCAACTACTAATTTGATTTTGTTCCATTGGTCGACAGTAGTTAAAATATTTCCTTCTTCGGTTGAAGCAAAACCACATTGAGTACTGAGTGCCAAATTGGTTAAAGGAACTAGTTCAGCTGCTTCGTTAATTCGTTTGATTAAATCTTCTTTTTCCTCTAGTTTGCCTGACTTTGAAGTGACGAGGCCAAGAACAATTGTGACATTTGGTCGGTTGTTCCAAATAGTTTTAATAGGTGCCAAATCACCAGCCCGCTTGCTGTCATATTCTAAAAAGAAACGATCATAGTTTAGTTGTGCCAGGTATGAGGCAACTGCTTCGTAGCCACCTGAAAACAAAAAGGTAGATTTAAAATTGCCGCGGCAAATATGAGTAGCTAGTGTCAGATCATCTGGCAAGTTGACTATAGCTTGATTGATTACGTAAACTGAATCTTCAGCTAATTTTGTATATTTAGTATGCTCTGTAGGATTATCTATAGTTTCATTAAGTTTGCTGATTAAAAATGCCCAAGTTGTATCATCAAGTTGTAAATAGCGACAACCTAGATCATAGAAATGTTGAATAGTTTGATGATAAGCAGTAGCTAGATCATCCAGATAATCCTGTCGATTATCATAAAATTTGTTCCAATTGTCCGATCGATTATCTCTAAAAAGCAGAGTAGGTGAGGGAATAGTTTGCTTTATCTGCACGTTCGCATGTTTTTGGGCAAATTTAAAGGCTTCAAAAAATGGATGATCAGGATTAAAAGCAATTTTGCCAGCTAGTTCGACATTATCAGTTCTAGTTTTAGCACCGTGAAACTTGTAGCTTTCATGATAGTTATATTTAGCAACGCCAGTTAAGTTCCAGAGAAAATCTAAGTGCCACCAGCTGCGACGAAATTCTCCGTCAGTTACAAATTTTAGGCCTAGACTTTCTTCTTTTTGAATTAATTGATCAATTGCCTGATTTTCGACATGCGTTAATTCTGCTTGAGAAATATTTCCTTCATTAAATTTCTTTCTTGCTTTTTTTAATTCTTTTGGTCGTAAAAAACTTCCTACAATATCATAATGAGTTAAGTTAGTCATACTTTTTCTCCTTGTAATTATTCAACAATAAATAGTCCGCAAATAATAAAAATCAACCATACAAGGAGACACATTCGTTCAAATACTTTTCTATTGATAATAATCTTTGAATTAGTAATTATGATTGCTTTTTTCATGATTGATTCCTCCTTTGAGTAGATAAGCAAAATAAAAAGCGCCTCTAGCATATTTCATGCTAGGGACGCTCAAGCGTGTTACCACCCATGTTTAAATTAACTTCACAGCCAATTCCTCAATAAGTACTCCCAATAGGGAAGACTCAGACGGGGTAACGATCGTCACTCGTAATTTGCTTACTTAATGCTCGCATTTTAATTTAGCTCCAAGACCATATTCATTGCTTGCCATTGCATCGGCTTTCACCTAATCCGACTCTCTGTTAGAAATTTTAAACAATTACTCATCTTTTCTAAGCTTTTATTAATTTAATTGCCATTATAATACGCCGAATGAAAATTGCTGTCAAGAAAAACTTTGATTGATTTTAGAAAATAAGACAGATAATATGTGGTTAGTAACAAGAAGAATAGGAGAGAAAAAATGACTAAAGTTTTCTATGTAAATGCTGATTTGAATAAAGTAGTCAGTGGCAAAGAAATAGCTGCCAACACGCAAAAATTTACTCAAGTACATCAAGATGCAGTTATTGCAGAAAAGAATTTAGATTTAAATTCTGACCAGGTGATTTTTCATAATTGTCCTAAGGGATATAGACTGGTTGATGAAGTGGATGAAAATTATAATGTGGAATACGATAAAGTATACGTGCCTATTCAAGTAGAATATGGCAATATTAAGAATTTCAAAAATGATGCATTTGATATTCATGATCATGAAAGCAGTGAATATTTCCAAAAATGGTTGTTGTGTTCCTTTTTAGCTGATTCGTTGCCATTTAACGTTGCAGCAAGAGTAGAAGCATGGTTTGGCGAGGAATAAGTTAAGTAAAAAAACTCCAAAAGCATTTAACTTTTGGAGCTTTTAAATTTATCGACTTAATTTGTGAATCTTATGTGCTAAAACCATTTCCTTGTTACGGTCTGCATAAATTGCATCTTTAAGGTAATTTATTGGCTTGAGCAAGGTATTTCTGCTGGTAGTAGACAAGTAGATTGCATGATGATGATCTAAATGGCGCAAATATCTTTTGGCATTTTGAATTCTAGCATGGTGCTCAAGGGCTAACTTCGGCTTGAAGCCCGTAATTTGGTGTTGAGCATTATAGATAGGAACAACTTGATGATGCCATTTATCAATATGATGAGTATTGTGACCACCAATCTTCTTACTTGCTTTGACAATATCTTTCTTAGTGGTCAAATTATCTTGTTTTTTTAGCCGTGAATTTTTATCAAGATAATAATTGCCAAGACCATCTTGCCGATATAGTTGTAAATTTTTAACTGAGTCTTCTTTATTGACAGTTACTTTTAAAACGTCACCATTTTTGTAATTCATTAAATACATATCGTGATCAATGGTGTAATTCTTCATGATAAAATATTCACCTCTTCTACATTAATTATCTAACATGATATTATAGTTATTTTTTTAAATATTGGAACTAGTTTTGCTAAATTTTTCTAGAAAAATTCCTTCTGTTAAAAAAATAGTGTTATTAGGATATAATAAGTGTAGTTATAATAAATATTTTAGCCCGGATTTAAAATTAAAAATCCTTTAAAAAACGAATTAGCACATTTAAAACCTATTAAATATCAGGCTACTATTAAAGTGAGAGATATAAGGTGAGAAAAGCTTTTGGCGTGATAGTAGTATTGCGAGAAGCTCAAACGGTAAAGATGACGATATCAAATCTGATATATATTAAGTGAAATTTTACTTAATTACGTTCAAAATAGTGAAAGAATAATATAAGGGAGGTTTATTATGAAATTAAAAAGAATTGCATTGAGTATTGTGGCAGGAGCTGCGCTTATGGTCCCTGCAGCTTTAACAGGACAAAGCCAAAACTCTAGCATAGTTCAAGCAAGTACCTTAAAAAATAAGATTACGTTCGTTAAAAGCTATTCTCAACCAATGTTATATAATAAAAACGGTAAAAGTATAGCTAATAAAAATGAGATTAACTTTAACAAGCCAATTCGTTTTTATGGTCAACCAACTATAATTCAAGGACCTAAAGTTAATGCCTTTATTTATCTTAACGGGATGCCGCAGAGTATTATTAAAGGCAACACTTATGCCGATTTAGGTGATGGTGGTTACATTAATATGAAAGCAGTTGGTAGCTATAACTGGAATAGCAATGAAATTGGCTTGATTAAAAATGCATATGTTTACAACAGTAAAGGTCAACGGCTATCAACTTATCGTGGTCGCAAAGCTTATTTAACTAAAGGCAGCAAAATTAAATATGTTGGTAAGAGCTGGGTTACTTACCCTGATTCATATTTCAATTTAGGTAGCGGAATTTATGTTAAGTCAAATAACGTTAATACCATGAATGGTAAAGGCGTTTTGAAATTAAATACCAATACTGCTATTTATAATAAGAAGGGTCAACGTATTAGCTTTAATGGTCAGCGCGTATTGCCTAAATATTCAATTGTAAATTACGCAGGCAAGCGTCGCGCTAAGACCAAATCTGATGATTACTACTATACAAATTTGAGTGGTAGTAAGTCATATGCAGTTAAGAATTATAAGATTAAGGGCCAAGATTACTACTATATCGGTAAGGGTGCTTATATCAAGGCGATAAACGTTGGACGCATTAACGGTAATCCTGTATTTCGTGATGGTGGTGCAACTACAATTGTTCCTCAAATGGACTTGTTTATCTATAATTCAAAATTAAAAAAGACAAAACAATCTGTTAAGAAGGGCCAAAAGATTAGAGCATTAGATCCAGTTATCCTTGGTAGTGGCGATATTGCACAACTTTTCTACAGAATCAAGGGAACATCTAACTATGTTTCTTGGGGTGATTACAGTGAGTACGGCTTTGAAGACGACGCTTATGTAGGCAACTTTAATTTCCGTGTAAGATTGAATCCTATTAAGACTATTGAAACTGCTGCAACACGTGCTGCTGAAGAATCAGATTAATTATTAGTAAAAACGCTATTCAATTTGGATAGCGTTTTTTGCTTGAAAAAAAGTATAAAATGACAATGTATAGTAGATTTCTTCAGCTATAACATAGTAAGTTCTCTTGATTTTTACATACAAAAAACTCATTGACAACTCATTAGATAGATAAGTTATCAACGGGAATACCTATATTTTACCTCACTTGCTCTAAAGCCTTGTCAATTGGAGTGTCTCCGCCAGTCATCTCAATTACCTTATATTTGGTAGCAGGGAACTTCAGAACATCTGCAAGTACCTGTGCAACATCTGGAATTGGATTTGATTGAGACTCAGAATTATTAACGGACACCAGCTACTAGATCTTTAATTAAATCTTTGCCGACTTTGCCGGAGCCACCGAATACGAAAACTTTACTCATAATTCTTCTTCTTTCTAATCATTGTTTTAATAAATTTTGCTTTTTAGACTATTTAATTACGTTAAAATTTACGGTGGCATCTATTGTAATCGATTACAATAGATTCGACTCTCAAATGAAGCTAGGGATGCTCTAATCAGGCAACGATTATTTCCTTGAAACGGCAGCTCCATATCATTATTTAAAAGATATTCCATTCAAGAAGTTAATTTCATCCGATAAAATCAGAAAGAATCCAATGTTTTTTGGACCATATAAGGTAAGCAGGTGGTTAGAGGTCAATCAGTAACTTGGGTACCTAACAAATATTATTGGAGAGGCACACCTAAGCTAAACAAGATTATCGCCCAAGTGGTTTCAACTAATTCAGCTTCACAAGCTATCAAGAGTCACAAGTTTGATATTGCTGACGTAGTTAACTCTCAATGGCAAGTCACTTAAGATTCACTTGGCTACAATGAGTGGTTTAGCTGTCCAAGAGTCAATCGTACAAAATTACATCCAACAATGGCATAAAATCGGTTTGAATGTTAGCTTAACCGGTGGTAGATTAATGGAATTTAATTATGTCTATGATAAACTTGACCATGACGATAAAAATATTGATATGTTTAGGGCTGCTTGGTCATTGTTAACTGAACCATCACCAAGAGGGATGTACAGTGAGAACAATCCGATGAATGACTCAAGATTCGTAACTAAGGAAAATTAGAAAGGACTAATGATCATGCAATTTCATGATTCTGATGAAACTATTCACATTCCACCACAAGATATTTTCGAAGATTTACTTGATCAAGTAGAAAAATTGCAAACGCAAGTAGATGAGCTCAAACGTCTGCAATACAGCAATTCTAGCAATGCACGGGATGTTTTTCTGTATGGTTGTGAACTGGCCGGTAGTTAATATCTTGATTTAGCAGATCACGTGGTGCCAAAACTCCATGAAGATGATCCATTAGTTTTGATGCGTGAGCCCAATAACCAATATGATGAACATGCGATTAACGTATATACTACAGGTGGATTGAAGCTGGGTTATTTGCCAAGAAACAACAATCTAATCTTGAGCCGTTTGATGGATGAAGGAAATTTATTATTCGGTAAAACTAAGACCTTTCATTGGGATGGTAAGAGCCTGTACCTAATTGTGAAAGCTTATATGCGCGCATAAAAAAACTACTGATAGATCAACGTTTTTAACGAAAATTATCAGTAGTTTTTGTTTTATATTTTTGATATTAAGCAAATGAACGAGGATTTACATCGTGTGCATATTCTTTTAATTCCAATAAACTATACTTCTTACCAAATAAAGTATTTTTATCGGGAACTAAGCGATATGATTTGCTTAATCTCTTCATAAATTTGTTGGTAAACATCTTTCTCTTTTTACCATAAAGCGTATGTTGATTCAGCCATTGTTCTGCTTGATTTCTTGATAGATATTTCATGAAATCTTCCTTTCTATTAGTCGAAGTTGCGAGTAACTTGGCTATTATCTGACTTTTCAACTATATTGTAGTACTGTAATTGGAATTGGTTAAAATATAATAGTGAAAAGCATAAAATTGATGATAATTTTTTGATTAGATTATAAATTGACAAATCAGTTTTTTACTAATTTCGATGAGCCGGTAGGCAAGCGTCTGTGTGATCATGATGATATCATCGATGTCGCTTTGTATTTTGCAGATAATACTCAAGAAAGAATTGAACTTGCTTGGAGTGAAAATAGTGAAGACAATAATGAGTGGCAGAGTCATCATTTAGAAGTAAAAAAGCCACTTGATAAAAGTGATCTAGATCAAATTAAACCAGGACTAGCAGAGAAAATGAAAAAAATCGAGCAAAAAGATCGATTTTTGAATCGTAAGATTTTGAGAATCTATGTAGGCAAAGTGGAATAAACCAAAAAATGACTCAATACCTTGATTGGTATTGGGCCATTTTTACTATCCGGCAATTAACATTTTCCAAAGTAAGCTACTAGTATACCAATTATGTGGTTGAATTGCGGCTAAGCTAGCAACGATGATGCATATTCCAGCTGTTGAAATAGTGATTGAAAATATGCAGTTGACTAAATTCGATGGATAGCCACTTTTATGCGCTTGACGAAAAATATTGATAGCAAGCGCCACAAACACTAAACCGACAAATATTCCAATTTGATAATATATGTACAAATTAAATTTCTCCCGTTAGTAAGATTTCATTCTGGGAATATTATAATACTTGATCTTAGAATAGAAAATTACAAATTAAATAGGGATGCAAAAATGCATCCCTATTTAAATTCATATTAATAACTAATAGCGCGATGGCCATCTAAAGCCCAGTGAATTTTGAACTTGGCTACGCTGATCTTGCGCTTGGTGCCGGTCCACGGATCATTGTAGTAAAGAGTATTGCCGTGATAACCGGTTAGAGTAATAGCATGGTTAGAAATACCATCAAACATGCCAACCCAAACAACTACTAGGTGAGACCGCAACAACTTTTGCTTAATTGCATTGATGCTGCAGTCGGTCATAATTTGTGGCCTACCTAAATAGTGTTGAACAACTGGCTTAACGCCGCCGGGTGCAACCCAAAAGCCTAGTGGGAATTTTTTATAAGGTGAACCCACAAAGCCTTTATTTGGATTGGAACTACGTGGCATAATCTTTGCAGCTTGATACTTGCTTACTTTTTTACCAGCAAAGTTAAGCATCATAGTTACCGCAGTAATTTCACAACCAGTAGGCATTTGTGGTCGTTGACAAATTACTTTGGCATTATTTTTGATACCTGTAATTTGTCCTTTTTTGTTAATCCAATAATATGCCTTCTTAGTTGAAGTGTTCTTCATGCGGCGTCTACCTAATTGATCAAAGTAGCTGTAATGCTTAGTGTGAGGAACTTTACGCACATTTTTAAGCATTGCGCCGTTTTTGTTAAATAGGTACCAGTAACCATTAATCTTTTTTAAGCCTTTGATTGCTGCGCTATTTTTTAGGTAGTAGGTATTGCCGTTAGTTACTTTCCAGCCACTATTGTTTTTAGCTGGAGTATTCGTCTGGCTAGCCCGAGATTGATCAGTTTCATCAGCTTTAACTGTAGTAGAAAAGCCAGTGAGCAAGAAGCAGGAAATAACACTAATGAATAAAATTTTGCCTTTCATAATTTACCTTAGATGAATGGACGCTTGATTCCTGCGATAACGTTACGTTGGCTGTTTGTAATTGGTGCAACCATTACGCGTGGTGGCCAACTTTCGATAACGCGGTTGTTACCTAAGTAAATAGCAACGTGCCAAATAGTGTGTGTACCTGGTTGGTAGTAGAATACTAAGTCACCACGTCTTCTTTGAGAGTATGCAACACGCTTGAGGTGCTTATCTGCCCAAAGGTTACGTGAATTCCATTCATTGCCTGGGTGGGCGTGACCAATTGAACTAGTAGGAACAGGACTGATACCACCAGCGTAAAGACTTTGCATTACTAAACCAGAGCAGTCTACACCATAAGCTGGACTTGAAGAACAATCTGCAAGCCATGGCTTACCCATGTATTTGTAAGCTTGGTTAATCATTGCTTCGATGTGAGCTTTTCTTCCTTGCCAAGCCTTAGCCTTTAATAGAGCAACGTAGCTGTCGATTCCGTACCAAGTACTCATGCGGTGCATTACTTTCCAAGTTTTAATACCTTCATATCCGCGGTAAAGGTTGTAGCCGGCATAACCGTAAGGCTTGACTTGTGTGTAAGATAACCCTTAGGGTTTTGATAACCTTTAACTTTGGCAATCAATGATTTCTTAGCACTGATGTACTTGGCGTTACTTAATTTTAAGACTGAAGCACTATCAGTGGGAGTGACCAACTTGCTAGTTAAGTAGTGATATCCCTTTTTAGCATGATGAGCAACTTGAGTTAAAGCAGCATCGTAGCATTGTGCTTTAAGCGAATGATCTTAGGATTAGATGAGAGATAATCGCTCTTATTGAAAATTGGAGCTTTCTTTTCTGTAGCAGAGCTTTGAGACTGATTAGAGTTCTGTACTACTTGAGTATTTGATTGAGCATCGCTAACAGTATCAGCTTGAACGTGTTTTGTAGAAACAAGTCCTGTACCAAGCAAAACTGCCACGATAGCTGTGGTCCACTTTATTTTTTTCAACATATATTTCTCCTCCATATTTTTTGGGAATACATTGGTTGTTTTACTCGTGTTTTAAAAAATTTTAAATAGGGGGAAAGAATTTAAAATAAGTAGAAGATATAAATGAAAAAGAATAAAATAAATAGGATGAAACTGAATGAATTTTGGCTTTCATAAAATTAAAAATGGCTCAATGATAAGGGATCTTTTAGTGTATTCTCCACGTATGTGGAGGTGATCCTCTGTTGGTCAAATTGAAAGTCAACGATTATTGGTATTCTCCACGTATGTGGAGGTGATCCTCTGTTGGTCAAATTGAAAGTCAACGATTATTGGTATTCTCCACGTATGTGGAGTAACCAAAAAGAGGACTAATCCAACCAGATTAGTCCTCTTTTTCATCTATATTAAAATATTCCTTCGCCGCATCGCTCATACGATCCGGCGTCCAGACCGGATACCACACAAATTCGACATCAACATTTTTTACTTCTGGCACTTTTTTAACCGCTTGAGTAATGCCATCAATTAGGTAACCAGTTAGTGGACAAGCAGGGGTGGTCAAAGTCATGTTGATCAGACAGATCCCATCTTTGTCCAAGTCGATTTCATAAATTAGCCCTAAATTGACTACGTCAACGTTCAATTCAGGATCAATGACTGTCGCCAATTGATTGATAATATCGTTTTTAATTGTTTTACCGTCACGCATTTTATCACGCATCCTTGCCAAAAATTTTAGCTTTGATTGCTTGGCCGGTTGGAGTGCCAGCTAAGCCGCCGATTCCGGTTTCGCGGAGGGATGCTGGCATTTGATGACCAACTTTTTTCATGGCGTCGATACATTCGTCGGCCGGAATTACACTGGTGCATCCCGCAAGCGCCATGTCTGCCGAAATTAAAGCATTGCCTGCACCGATCGCATTCCTCTTAACGCAAGGAACTTCAACCAAGCCAGCGATTGGGTCGCAGACTAGACCGAGCAAGTTAGACATTGCAATCGACATTGCTTGTGCGCTCTGCTCAGCACTGCCACCAGCTGCCTCAACTGCGGCAGCGGCGCCCATGGCAGATGCACTACCAACTTCGGCTTGGCAGCCACCGGTTGCGCCGGCAATTTCTGCGTTATTGGCAATAACAAGGCCGAATCCACCAGCAGTAAAAAGAAAGCGAATCATTTGCTCTTCACTAAGATCCATTCTTTTTTCTAATAAAAACAAGACACCAGGCAAGGTACCAGAGGAGCCAGCTGTAGGTGTGGCACAAATTACGCCCATTGAAGCGTTGACTTCGTTGGTGGCAACCGCATTTTGCACTGCGGCCATGATAGTGTCACCAGATAAAGTATGGTGAGTTTGACGATACTTTTTAATTTTGACAGCTTCACCACCAGTTAAACCTGTTTTAGAAAATACGTCATCACCACTTTTTCCACGCTCCACTGCGGCACGCATTGTAGCCAAATTATGTTTCATTCGGTTCCAGATTATTTGCCGCGGCAGACCAGATAGCTCGCATTCTTGTTCAATAATTAACTCCGAAATAGGTTTATGTTGCTTTTCAGAATCAGCAACAATTTCTTTAATATGGTTATACATAATCTTGTTCCGTTTTAAAGACAAATAATGTTTTCAAACTTTTCTTTTAACTCTTTTACTAAGGCAGGCTTGAGATAGTTGTCGATATCGTATTCGTAGATATTACAATCTTTGGTGTGAAAAATTCGCTTTTTGCTAAAAGGAGCTTTTTCCTGTAATAGGGAAGTCAAATTTTGCTCGTTAAGAATATCTTTTTCATAATCAAGCCAAATAATAATTGGCAACGAACCCGTTGGGGTGATTTCGGTGTCGTGAATTATTAAATGACGAATTTCGATCGATCCACCGCCGATAGAGCAGCCCGATATCTGTGCCTTTTTGGTCCCGCTGGACATGTCAAGGATTGCTGTATTGGGATGATCAATTGGACTAGGTCCATCTTCTTCGACAAAGCGAATATCGATGCCACGTTTTTTAGCAATCTCAGGTGCGTTAGGTACACGCAGATCATCTGTGTCAAAGCCTAAAATTCCCGCGGCGATGGCGTAGTCTGTCCCGTGGCCGCGATGAGTTTGGGCGAAAGAGCCATAGTAATGGACTGTCACTTTTCTAGGAACTCCTCCAAAAAGTTTGTTTCCAGCTCGGCCGATTGCAACGGCACCAGCTGTATGTGAACTAGATGGACCTACCATGATGGGCCCGATAATATCAAATACACTTTTGTAACGATTCGTCATTTCTGTATCTCCAAGTAAGTATTCTGCTTTCATTATAGCGAATTATTACTAATCAATGTATTATTTTAATAGTAATTAAAAATTAGCTAGGGGTTGAAGATAATGACTAGAGAAAAAGATGAATTGAAGAAAAATTTGGAAAAGGTAGCAGAAGAACAGGGCGGACAACAAGCAGTATCTTATCAAGACTTGTTTAATCCAAGATTCATGCAAAAGAATACGCATTTTACTACGATTGATGTTTTTGTAAGAGAGTTGGGCGCAAGAAGTTTTCCTGAGATTGAACAATTAGGTCAAAAAGTGGTAGATGATTTTGTTAAGAAGGAAACTAATTTTAATAGCTGGGAAGAAATGCAACGGCGTGCAGTTAGCGAATATATGACTAGCTTGTTTTAGTAAAGAATAAATTACTAAACATAGAATAATAGTTTTTATTCTTATTTTGTAAGCGCTGTAACTTAATATGCTATCATAGATATGAAAAGTAATTAAAAACTATTGCTAGTTATGAACTTATATTCATAAGTTCGGAGGAAGTTATATGACAGACAAAGAAATTTTACAAAAGATTGAACAAGGCGTTAAAAATTCAGAAAATTGGGAAGTATATCATCATTTAACAGATAACCTAGGTTCACCTGCATTAATGCTTCGTAAAACTAATACTAATGCAGATAGATTAGGTGTTAACATTGATGTCTTCAAAGGATATGCTTATTTGTTCTTAGACAACGGAACGCCAGCAGAACCAGGCAAACCATTTTCTGTTCAAACCTTAACTAGCTTGAATGCATTGATAGAATTGCTTGACATAGTAAAGCCTTACATTAAAAGAAATTAAATTCATTAGATCATTAAAATGCCTCACTGTTGTGGGGCATTTTTTCATGACTAATTTTAAATTTTCTTAAAACATTAAGTGATATTTTTCACATATAATAGTAAAAGACAAATTTTTAGAAAGTTGGAAAAGAAGTGACACATAAAAAATCATTTTTTCCGTGGTGGATATTTATCGTTTGTTGTTTTATCTCAATGATTGGGTTTGGCTTGTTGGTTAATACAATTGGATTATTCTTCGGGCCAATCAGTCAAGAGTTTAATGTAGGACGTGCTAATGTTGCACTAATGACGACATTTCAGAATGCGGCTGCCGCAATTGCCTTGCTTTTTGCTGGTAAAATCATGGAAAAGGTAAATTTACGCTGGCTTTTAACCGCTTGCTTTGTCTTAATTGCCGTTAGCATGCTTAGCTTAACTTTTGCCAATTCATTAGTTCATTTTTATCTTGCATGGACAATCATTGGGATTTGTCAGCCGATCGCAATTACTTTGTCAATTCCTGTTTTGCTTAGCAAGTGGTTTAACCAAAAGCTCGGCACAGTGATGGGAATCTCGCTCGGACTTTCTGCTTTAGGTGGAACGATTTTTAATCCGATTATTGCCGAAGTAATTAAGCAATTTGGTTGGCGTGGCGGCTTTGTTGGTGAAGCTCTATTGATTGGAATGATTTTAGTTCCTTTAGCTATTTCAATTAAGTCTGAACCAACGATGCAATATCCTGCATATGGCAAAGCAATGCAATCAAGCAAAAAGGTGGCTTTAACAGGTTTAAGCCTGAAGCAAGCTTTGAAGATGCCAGTATTTTACGCTGTAGCTTTCGCCATGCTTGCACTGCAATTTGTTTCCGGTTCTGTCCAACATATTTCAGGACATATTACTAATATCGGAATTTCACCAATCACTGCCGCAACTGTTGTATCAGGAGTAATGATTGGTGCCGCAATTGGTAAGATTTCTATTGGTTATTTCCTTGATAAGTTTAATGCCAAGTTAGTTTTAGCCGTTTATTCTTTATTCGGTGTAATCGGTTGGGGCGGCCAGGCAATGCTTAGAGAAAGCAATTTATTGATTTTAGCTGCCGTAATTCTCGGTCTTGGTCAGGGAGTTTGTTTAGTTGCATTGCCATATTTAATTCGTCAAATTTTTGGTGAAAAAGACTATAGTAACATTCTTTCGGTCGTCAATATGATTGGTGCATTTGCCATGTCAGCTTCGGTTTACTTGATCGGTTTATTCTTCGATCAAACTGGATCTTACGACTTAGGATGGATGATTAACGTCTCAGCATTTGCACTTAGCTTCATTGTGATCATGATTACACTAGGTAAAAAAGAAAGTGTAAATTCTGATTTAGAAATAGTTGAGTAAAAAAGGAAGATATGAAGTACAATTTGTACTAATATCTCCCTTTTTATTAGGCTTGATGCCAGAGAATCAAACATGAAAAAATAGTACTAGTATTATTATTGTTAAAAGTTCCATTGATGTTTGTATTCTCATTATCATTATATGAAGCTGTATTGGTAATATTGTTTAAAATTGTTCCAGTTCTATTACCATTTAAATTTAAATTAATATTTCCACTATTAGAATATGGTGAAGTAGAGAATTGAATATTATCTATAATCCCTGATGATTTATTAATTTCATTTATATGGTTATTTAAAATATTTGAAAATTCTTCAAAATTAGCGCTATAAAAGGTATAAGTTTGATATTTCATAACATACTCCTTAGAAATATATTAAAAGATTGATAGAATTATACCACGCCTAAGGTTAGAAAAAAAAGCTTCGTCTCATAAGAAACGAAGCTTTTTTGCTTGCCTAATTATTTATTTTCATTAACTACTTTAACGATTTGAATCAATACAGTTGGCATTACTGCAAGACCAATAATCCAAAAAAGTTGATTGCCAGTTAAAGGAGTTACGGCAAACAAACCGTGCAATGCTGGTACAAACAAGATTAATGCTAAAAGCAATGTACCTACAGCAAATGCAGCTAAGCTGTACCAGTTGTTCTTAAAGCCAATCTTGAAAATGCTGTGTTGTGAACGACAGTTGAAACCGTGAAGCAATCTAGCAAATGTCAAAGTAGAGAAGGCCATCGTACATGCAACAGCTGGACTAGTTTGACGACCAATCATGAAGGCGGTAATTACGCCGACTGCAATGATCAAGCCTTGAAGTCCTACCTTGGTAACTAATGACTTATCCAAAATACCAACCTTAGGATCACGTGGCTTTCTGTCCAATACATCTGGAGCACCTGGTTCCACACCGATTGCTAAAGCTGGAAGAGAGTCAGTAACTAAGTTAATGAACAGTAATTGTACAGCGATAAATGGTACTGAGAAACCACCAATTGAAGCAAATAATACCGTAATAATAGCTGACAAGTTACCTGAAAGCAGGTACATAATAGCATTTTTAATGTTTTCAAAAACAGTTCTACCATTAGCAACAGCCTTGATGATGGTTGCAAAATTATCATCAGCCAAGATCATGCTGGCAGCGTCCTTAGATACTTCCGTGCCAGTGATTCCCATGGCAACACCAATGTCGGCTTTCTTTAAAGCAGGGGCATCGTTAACACCGTCACCAGTCATAGAAACGATATGATCCTTCTTTTGCCATGCGTTAACAATTCTGATCTTGTTTTCAGGAGATACACGAGCATAAACAGAAATCTTCTCAATCTTTTGTTCAAGCTCTTCATCGCTCATCTTATCAAGTTCAAGACCAGTAACAGCTAAGTCACCATCGTTGAAGATACCAATCTTTTTAGCAATAGCAACTGCAGTAACCTTGTGGTCACCGGTGATCATTACAGTACGGATACCAGCTTTTTTAGCTCTGGCAACAGCTGCAATACTTTCTTCACGAGGTGGGTCCATTTCAGAAACCAAGCCAATGAAGGTAAAGCCATTTTCTGTTTCAGGTGTTAAGTCCTCATCGCTTTCTTTATAAGCGAAAGTTAACACACGCAAACCATTTTCGGAGAAGTGTTGGTTTTGAGCTAAGATTTGCTTCTTATCTTCTTCCGTGATTGGACGAACTTCGTCATCTAATCTAATGTTAACGCAGCGATCAAGCAAGACATCGATGGCACCCTTAACAAAGATAGTAGGAACTGTATGAATCAAGTGCTTAGTACTCATCAATTTTCTATCAGAGTCAAAAGGTACTTCTTGCTTACGAGTTAAAAGCCCTCTTAAATCTTCTTCAGTTAAGCCTAAGCCTTTATCACCTAAGTCGATACCAGGTACTTGGCGGTACATTTCTAATAATGCGTATTCCGTTGGGTCACCGATACCCTTGCCATCAACTAAGCTAGAATCGTTGTTTAATACTGCATCATATAGTAAGTAACGATGTAATTGATTATCTAGGTCAAGTTGATTTGGCTTAAGAGTTTTACCACCGATATAAATATCTTGGACAGTCATCTTATTTTGGGTTAAAGTACCGGTCTTATCAGAACAAATAACTGATACTGAACCAAGCGATTCAACGGCAGCCAGGTTTTTAATAATGGCATTTTCTTTAGCCATTTTTTGTGTACCCATGGCTTGAACGATGGTTACGATTGAACTTAAAGCTTCAGGAATTGCAGCTACGGCCAATGCTACTGCGAAGAGCAAAGCATCCATAATTGGTTGACCACGCCATATTTGCAAACCAAGCACAATAGCACAGATAATTAAAATTGCTGTGGCAAGTTTTGACGAGAACTTATCAAGTGAGATTTGCAATGGGGTACGACGTTCCTTGGTTTCGTTCATTAAGGAAGCAATCTTACCGATCTCTGTGTTCATCCCTGTGGCCGTAACTACTACATTAGCACGACCATAAGTTACAAGAGAACTAGAGTAGACCATGTTGATACGATCACCAAGTGGCATTTCATGATCAAATTCTACATCCGCTTTATCAATGTTAGTTGATTCACCAGTTAAAGAACTTTCATTAACTTGCAGTGAGAAGTTCTCCAAGATACGTCCATCGGCAGTTACCATGTCACCAGCTTCAAGTAACATAATATCGCCGGGAACAACATCTTTTGAATCAATTTCAATCTTTTTGCCATCACGCAAAACTTTAGCATTAGGTGAAGACAGTGATTTTAATGATTCAAGTGACTTCTCAGCTTTGATGTGCTGCACAGTACCTAAAATTGCGTTCAGGATTAAGACCGCGATAATTACTAAAGTACTTTCAAGTTCCCCAGTAAAGGCAGAAATCACGGCAGCGATAATTAAGATAATTACCATCAAGTCTTTAAATTGTTCTAAAAAGACCTGCAATGTCGTTTTCTTTTTGCCTTCAATCAAGGCGTTCTTGCCATACTTAGTTAGGTTATCCTTAGCCTGCTGAGATGATAAACCACCGCTACCAGTCTTTAATTCTTCTAAGACTTTAGCTTTGGTCTGTAAATAATATTGTTTCACTATAAGACCCTCCAATAAATTTCAGTAAGTCCCAAACAAAAAAGAGACTACTGCATAAACTTAAGAGCGTTTATGTAATAGTCTCACCATTTAAACTCACAGCGGAAATTTCTTTCGTGACTTGACGCCATGAGTACAATTATTTGTCGGTTACTCCCTATATATATATCAAATTTATATCATACATGTATCTTTTTTTCAACTGCTTCGTTAATTATTTTGATTTAATGTAATTTACGCCAGCAGCTGCAGGAGCAACAGATTTTCCAAGGAAGACGACTAGGACAACGATTGTGATGACATATGGAGCGATTTGCATATAAACCGTTGGGATTTTTTCAAAGCCTGGAAGTTGATTACCGATGATGCTTAGACTTTGAGCAAAACCAAAGAAAAGGGATGAAAGCATTGCGCCAATTGGATTCCATTTACCAAAAATTACGGCAGCTAAAGCCATGAAACCTTGACCAACGATAGTTGAGATAGAGAAGTTACCGGAGATTGATTGAGCAAAGACTGCGCCGCCCAAACCGGCCATGAAACCGGAAGTAAGGACTCCGATGTAGCGCATTTTATAAACATTTACGCCAAGGGTATCAGCGGCTTGCGGATTTTCACCAGTTGACCGAAGACGCAGACCAATTCTAGTTTTGTAAAGAATCCACCAGAGCAAGACCGTGATGATAATTGCAAGCCATGCAGGAGCAGAAGTATTAGTAAAAAAGATTTTACCAATGACAGGAATGTCAGCTAATCCCGGAATATTGGTGTAACCAAAGTTGGCAGTAATGTTAGGAGTTTGACCTTTCTCATAGATTGCTTTTATTAAAAATACACCTAAAGGCGGAGCTAATAAATTTAATACCGTACCACTGATGATGTGGTCAGCATGAAGGTTAATAGTAGCGAATGCGTGTAATAGAGAAAAAATTAAGCCGAAGATTGCACCAACTAGTGCGCCTAGCCATGGAGTAGCGGCGCCAAAATCTTGGGCAAAAGTAAGGTTGAAGATAATGGAGGTAAAAGCACCAACGGTCATGATACCTTCAAGACCAATATTGACAACACCCGAATTTTCACTGTATACGCCGCCTAGGGATGCAAGAATTAATGGAGCAGAATACACCAAGGTTGAGGAAACGATTAACGCTAGAAGAGATGTGAGATTCATAGTACTGGTCCTTCTTTTTGTAATTTGATATTTGGTCCATCGACACCGTTGTTCGGACCAATTTCTGTACCTTTCTTTAAAGGATGCTTATAGCTAGCTGTTTTCTTTACTGCAAAGAGCAAGTCGAAGACATATTTGATAGCAATGAAGAAAATAATAGCGGCAATTACAATTGAAACAATTTCGTAAGGTACGCCGGCTACCGTTTGCATACCAAGACCACCAATTTTAAGGATAGAAAAGAGGAGAGAGGCAATTAAAATCCCAATTGCTGTACTATTTCCTAATAAAGCTACTGAAAGCCCATCCCAACCGATGTTAATACTGCTAGTTTGAGTAAAGTAGTTTTGGTAAGTTCCTAAACCTTGCACTACACCGCCGATTCCTGCAAAACCACCAGAAAGAAGCATGGAAAGGATGATGTTCTTTTTAGCAGAAATTCCAGCGTAACGGCTGGCAAAAGGATTAAGACCTACAGCTTTGATTTCAAAGCCGACAGTTGTTTTCTTCATGAGGAACCAATAAATTAAGATGGCACCAATTCCCAAGAAAATACCGGCGTTGATACGAGAATCACCGAAAAGATGGCTCAACCAATCTAAGTGCAAGCTGCCATTGGCGGGAATGTCTTTAGTAGTGTCCGCACCATTGCGCAGACTTTCTGGCATAACTTGCTGCATTAAATATTGGCAAAGGTAAAGCACGATATAGTTGAGCATGATGGTTGTAATTACTTCATTAGTGCCAAAATATGCTCGTAAAAATCCTGCTATCCCAGCTACAATTGCTCCGGCTAGAGCACCTGCTAAGATTGCCAATGGCAACAAGATGTATTTAGGTAAAGTTGGATTGGCTAAAACGATCCAAACAGAGGTAAGCCAACCGGCTTGAGCTTGTCCTGGCAATCCAATGTTAAAAAATCCTGCTTTTGATGCAATGGCAAAGCCAACTGCAGTAAAAATCAACGGGGTGGCTTCACGGATGGTTTCGCCTAAGCCATTCATGTTACCAAGAGCACTAGCAAACATGGAAGAATAAGCGGTGATTGGATTGTAGCTCCAAATGAGCATGATAATTGCTCCGATTAAAAATCCGGCAATTACCGAAATAATAGGTACTAAATAACGTTTTATTTTAGCTGAAACTTTAATCAAGGTCTTGTCCTTCTTTCTGTATACCGGTCATTAATAAACCTAATTCGGTTTCATTAGTTTGGTCTGGCTTGACTACGCCAGATTTTTGACCATCATGCAGTACTAAAATGCGGTCAGATAACTGCATGATTTCGTTTAGTTCGTATGAGACAAGGAGGATCGCCTTACCTCTGTCACGTTCTTTTAGCAATTGTTTATGAATATATTCAATAGCCCCAACGTCTAGCCCGCGAGTTGGTTGAAAGGCAATGATCAAATCACTGCCTCGTTCAAGTTCGCGGGCAATAATGACTTTCTGCTGATTACCACCTGAGAGTTCTCCCGTAGGTAAATCGCTGCTGGCGGTTCTGATATCAAACTTTTTAACTGCCGCTTTAGCATGCTTCTTGATTGCATCGAAGTTGATAATTCCGTGATGAGAAAAAGGTTGCTGGTAGTAGCTTTGCAAAATAAGGTTATCTGCTACCGACATCTGCAGAATTAAGCCATATTTTTGTCGATCGGCAGGGATGTTGGCTACTCCTTGCTCCGTGATCTTTCTCGTAGGCTTGTTGGTCATATCTTGACCATTGATGATGACGGACCCCTGATCAACGTGACGTAAACCGGTAATTGCTTCAACTAGTTCATCTTGACCGTTGCTGTCAATTCCGGCAATGCCTAGAATTTCGCCGGCGCGAAGTGAGAGTGAGAGTCCTTTAATGGCTAAATTGCCGCGATTTTCTTTGACTTGCAGGTCTTTAACCTCAAGAATATTTTGCCCAAAATTTTCGGCTCTTTTGGTCAATTTCATTTCTACCGCATGCCCAACCATTAATTCTGCCATGCGCTTGTTGCTAATGTCTTTGACTTGATAAGTACCAACATCCTGACCAGTACGGATGATCGTAACTTCATCTGCGACCGCCTTAATTTCTTCTAATTTATGAGTAATTAAAATAATGGATTTACCTTCATGAGCTAATCCTTTAAGAATGTTCATAAATTCTTTAATTTCTTGTGGGGTTAAAACGGCAGTAGGTTCATCAAAGATAAGGATATTTGCGCCGCGGTAGAGGATCTTAAGGATTTCAACCCTTTGTTGCTGTGCGACTGTGATATCGGCAACTTTTTTATCGGGATCAATGGCTAGATGATAACGTTCAGATAAAGCTAAAACTTTTTCTTTTGCTTTTTTAATATCTAAGACAGGTCCCTTAGTAGTCTCATGACCCAAAATAATGTTTTCTAAAACTGTGAAAGAATTAGCTAGCATGAAGTGTTGATGCACCATCCCGATACCTAATTTTTTGGCAGCCGTGGGACTAGCGATATTAGTTTTTTCACCGTTAACAAATATTTCACCAGAAGTGGGTTCAAGTAAACCTGAGAGAATACTCATTAAAGTTGATTTTCCTGCACCATTTTCGCCGAGTAGTGCTAGGATTTCGCCTTTATGCAATTTGAGATTGATATCGTTATTAGCTTTAAAACCATTAAAGTCTTTAACGATATGTTTCATTTCAATAACTGTATTTTTATTTTCCATAGCTTGATATTTCCTATAAAAAAACTCTCCATCAAGACGAAGAGTTTTTGACTGTTAAATTAGAAATTATTTACTTGGTTTAGTAGCAACGTTAATCTTACCGTCAATGATTTGCGTACGTGCCTTTTGAACTGCTTGCCAAGCCTTGTCGCTAAGTTGTCCCTTAGTAATTGAAACGCCATTGCCCTTCAAGCCGTAGACAAGGTGCTTGCCACCTGGGAACTTGTTGTTGTATGCATCGTTAGCAATACTCTTAGTAGCCACGTTTAAGCCTTTTAAGACAGAAGTTAAAGTAAAGTTAGCTTTCTTACCGTTCTTAGCAGTGTAGTTGCCTAATCCGGATTGATCAACATCAACCCCAATTACCCAAACTTTCTTGTCGGCTGGTAATGTTTGGTTGTAATCCTTAGCTTCTTGGAAGACACCGTTACCAGCATTACCTGCTGCTTGGTAAATAATGTCGGCCTTGTTAGCGTACATTGATTGAGCAATTGACTTCGCTTTATCAGTAGCAGTGAAGTTACCGATGTATTGAGTTTGAACGGTGATCTTCTTATGAAGCGCCTTAGCACCATCGGCTACACCTTGCCTAAAGCCCGCCTCGAACAAGTCAATAATGTCGGATTTGGCACCACCGATAAAGCCGACTTTGTTGGTCTTAGTTGTGTAAGCTGCAGCTAAACCGCCGAGATAGGAAGCTTCATTACTCTTGAAGGTGACAGAAGCAACATTCTTTTGACCATTAACTACACTGTCGACGATTACGAAGTTCTTCTTAGGATTCTTCTTGGCAGCCTGACTAACTGCTTGTTGTAGTTCGAAGCCGACACCGAAGATGGTTTGATAACCAGCCTTAGAAGCTTGGTCGAAGTTGGGAACGAAATCGGAAGGACCACTTGATTGGAAGTATTGATAACCGCCCTTGCCTTGCTTTAAGCCATGTTCTTTACCGTAAGCTTTAAATCCAGCCCACGCAGCTTGGTTAAAGGAATGGTCGTCAACACCGTTTTGGTCGGTGATTAAGGCAATACCGTGTTTGGTATCCTTGTTAGTTGAAGCACCTTGCTTCTTGCCCGAACAAGCGGTTAAGGCTAAACCTGCCGCAAATACAATCGCACCAACTGATAAAATCTTTTTGAACTTTGAGTTCATTTCTACCTCCAGAATTGATATTATTTTAAGAATGATCCGACTAAAATGATAAATTAATGTACGTGTTATGTCAATATAAAATTTAAAATAAGCAAATTACGTCTATATATAGTGCAAAAAACGAATAATATGTGATATACTGCTTTTAAAATTAATATTCTGAGAGGAAAAACTAAATGCAAAAGAAAATCGCAACCGGTAAGATCTATTTAGGTGGATCATTCAATCGAGAGATAGATCATGAACGAGTGGAAAGGGCAAAAGAAATATTGGCTAAGAATCCAACCATTGCCAAAGTACATTTTCCATTCGATTATGATTTTGTTGATCCGGAAGAGAAGAATCCAGAAATTGGTGGCCAAAGAAGCATGACCTGGCGAGTGGGTACTTTTCAAAATGATCTTAATGGGATAAACAGTGCTACTTGTGGCGTGTTTTTATATGACATGGATATCCTAGACGATGGTTGTGCGTTTGAAATTGGCTTCATGCGAGCAAATCATAAGCCAGTAGTGTTGGTGCCATTTACTGAACATCCGGAGAGACCGAAGAAGATGAACCTGATGATTGCGCAAGGCGTTACTGCGATTATTGATGGTAATACGGAGTTGGAAAAACTAGCTGAGTATGATTTCAATTGGACGCCTTATATTCCTGTGACAGGTTATGGCATTTATTAGAAAAAGTTAAAAGCATCCCGATGGGGATGCTTTTTTCTACTCTAAGTCAAGTGTTATCAACGATTTTAAGCAATTTTATTTTGAAATACAGGCCTAATCGGGAAATGGCTCCCGG